>JAKLEG010000249.1 GCA_022703175.1 Myxococcota bacterium
TCAGGGCGCGGCGAATCTGATTGCGATGGCACCCGCGGAAGTCGCCAAGCGTGCGGTCGAGTTGGCGGCCGGTACACTCAAGACCACGCCGCCGCCGTTCATGGCAACTTTCCCCGGTGTATCGTTCTCACTCGGCATTGACAACGGTGTGGCGTTGACAACCGAGCAGATGGACGTCCTGGATTGTTTTGCGATGGTCAATGATGAGACCGGGAGCGTGCTCAAGCCGGAGACGATTCGCAAGGAATTGACTGAATGGAAGAGCAAACGGTCTGGCGTTGCGGCGCACTACAATGAGTTTATGAGTCTTTCCGACCAACAGCTCACGGAGTTTGCCAAGCGTGCGGCCGCTCGTTACATCATTGCCAACTACTCAAAGGCAGGCAACTCGGGCGCAGATTCTAAGCTCACAACGCCGTACTACAACGTCTCCGGAGGCCGCAGCATATTCGACGACGCTTGGATGTTGGACCAAGGTGGGGTGCTGGCTGAACGCCTGAATGATCCAATGATGGTTGCGGTTCGCGCCAAGTTGCAGCGGGGCGAAGAGCTCACCGACGCTGACATGAAGCCGATTGTCACTGAGTGGTTCCCGCGTTTTGCCACCAAGAATCGGCCGGGCCGTACGGCGTTGTTTGGTCAAGCCGCCGACCGTCGGGCGATGGTGGCGTGGCTTACCGTCATCAGCGTGGCTGGCCATGACAAAGACGGTAAGCCGTTGGGCTCAGCACTGCTCGAAATCGACGGCAAAAAAGTGAAGCGTGTGTATGTCACGCCGGGCGTGGCTGACAGCGTCGCCGAGTTTCGTGTGGCTCTTCCCAACGCCGCGGTAAAACTGAACGAGCTGCGTGCAGCCGAAGGTGTGCCAGGCGGTCCGTCACTCCCGTAGTCCTACCGTTCTCATCTCTCTACAGTCCTAGAACATTCCAAGCTGCAGTCGGGCTGCTTCCGTCATGCGGCTAGGATCCCAGGGCGGGTCCAGCACAACGTCTACCCGCGCGGATGCCACTCCGGGCAGTGAGCGCAACTTGTATTCGATTTCCTCCTTGAGGAAGTCGCCCATGCCACAGCCGGGCGCCGTCAGCATCAGCTTCACCGTCACGTCGAAGCGGTCGTTTGCTGTGGCGCTTTCGTGTACGTCGTACACCAAACCCAATTCCACAATGTTGACGGGGATTTCTGGGTCGTAGCAGGTGCGCAACGCGTCCCAGACTCGGCTCTCGTCGTAGGGGCCTTCGGTCATCGCATCGGAGGTTGGCGCCGGTGGGGGCAGGCCCATCGCGTCGGCATCTTGGGCGTCAAGCCGTAGCAGGAAGCCGTTTTTGGTGGCCACGGTGAACGACGCCGATGTTGTTTGCGTGATGCTCACCTCCGTGCCTTCTGGAATGAGCAGGCCGTTGCCGTACGGGATCTGCACGGCATCCACGGCTCGGTTCAACTTGATCCAACTCTCAGCCATCGCTTACTCCGTTGACACCGGCTCTTTGCGAGCGTGCAGGGCTGCCTCCAGCGTGTGCCAAGCCAAGGTGGCGCACTTCACGCGGGACGGAAATTCGCGCACCCCGGCAAACGCCATCAGTTTTCCCAACAGGGCTTCGTCCGCCCGTGGTGATTCCGAAGTGACGAGCTCGTGAAATGCCCGATAGAGGCTCTCGGCTTGCGCTAGCGTTTTGCCCTTGAGCGCCGTGGTCATCAGCGACGTCGACGCCGTGGAGATGGCGCAGCCGGAACCGACGAACTTCACATCCCGGATGATGTCACCCTCCACCTGCAAGTAGAGCGTCAACGTGTCGCCGCACAGCGGGTTGTAGCCCTCGGCCTGATGACTGCACGGGGTGAGCGTGCCGTTGTTTCGCGGGCGCGCGTTGTGGTCCAAGATCAGCTCTTGGTACAGGTCAGCGATGTCGGTCATGGGCGGAGCACCTCCCGGACGTGTCGCAGGGCGGCGCCCAACGCTTGTACCTCTGCAAGTGTGTTGTACATGGCGAAGCTTGCACGCGCGGTGGCCGGAACCCCGAAATGCTTCATGACGGGCTGTGCGCAATGGTGCCCCGCACGTACGGCGATGCCCTGGCGATCCAGAATTGTCGCCATGTCGTGTGGGTGGACCTTGTCGAGTGTAAATGAGATCACGCCAGCGCGGTGCGGTGCGGTGCCAATTAAGCGCAACCCCGGAATGTCCGACAGCACTTGTTTTGCCTCCGCCATCAACATGGCTTCGTGGCGGCTAATCGCTTCTACGCCGACGCTTTCCACGAAGCGCAGCGCGGCTCCAAGGCCAATCGCGCCAGCAATGTCAGGTGTGCCGGCCTCAAAGCGAGCTGGCAACGGCGCGTAGGTGGTCTTCTCAAACGACACGGTGCGGATCATGTCGCCACCGCCTTGGTAGGGGGGCAATCGTTCCAGCGCCTCACGTTTGCCGTACAACACGCCGATCCCTGTTGGGCCATACACCTTGTGGCCAGAGAAGACGTAGTAGTCCGCGTCGAGCGTCACCACGTCGACCGGCAGGTGAGGGATCGCCTGGGCGCCGTCCACCAGCACAGGGACGCCGTGTGCGTGGGCCTGCGTGATGATCTCCTTGAGCGGATTGACGGTACCCAAAGCGTTAGAGACGTGGGTGACGGCCAATAGCTTGGTGCGCGCACTCAGCAACCGCTCAAGCTCCGCGACCTGCAGCACGCCGCGATCGTCAAACGGCAATACTTTAATGCCGGCGCCGCTTTGTTCGGCACACATCTGCCAGGGCACGATATTGGAGTGGTGCTCCATCTCCGAAACGATGATCTCGTCGCCGGGCTTGAGTAGGCTTCGACCAAAACCGGCAGCCACCAGGTTGATGGCTTCAGTGGCGCCACGCACAAAGATGATCTCTTTGGCGTGGGCGGCGTGAATGAAGCGGGCCACATCCTTGCGTGCTTGCTCGTACTGCTCGCTGGCCTTTTCGGACAGCCAGTAGGCACCGCGATGCACGTTGGCACACTCATGGATGTAGTGGTGCTCAATCGCCTCTAAGACGGCCTTCGGCTTTTGCGTGGTGGCCGCATTGTCCAAATAGGTCAACGGATGGCCGTGCACCTCGCGCCCAAGAATCGGGAAGGCGCGGCGCAGGCGCGCCACATCGTAAACAGCGTTGTTGACGGGCGGCGCTTCGCTGTGATCGCTCACCAACAGTGCGCTCATCGATTGTCTCCTGTCGCGGTGCCCAGCCAACGATCCACATCGGTTTGCCAATGGCTCAGCAAACTGGGTGTGGTGATGCGTTGCAGCACGTCCACGGCAAACGCTTGGGTCAACAGGGCTCGCGCCTGGTCGGGGTTAAAACCTCGGCTCCGCAAGTAGAACAGCTGGAGCGGGTCGAGCTGCCCTACGGTTGCGCCGTGGGCGCATTTCACGTCGTCGGCATAAATCTCAAGCTGAGGTCGTGTGTAGGCAGTGGCCTGGGGGTTAAGCAGTAGGTTGCGATTGTTCTGCTTGGCGTCGGTTTTTTGCGCTTCTTGGGCCACAATGACCTTGCCGCTAAACACGCCCGACGCAGTGTCGGCATAGATGCCTTTGTAGAGTTGCTCGCTGGTGGTGTGGGGGGCGGTGTGGTGAAACACACTTTGCTGATCCAGGTGTGCTTGGCCTAGGCCCAACGCCAACCCCAGAGCGGTTACGTGCGCGCCTGGGCCTGCAAGCGTCACGTGCAGTTCATCTCGGTTGAGTGCCCCATCGGTCGCGAGCAGATGACTTGTGAGCGTTGCCTCCCGGTGCAGGCGTACGGCCGTTTGATTTAGGAGGTGCAGGTGGGCATGGCCGCAAAGCCTTCGGCTGTGGATGAATCGCGCACGTGGGTGCACTACCACCTCGGTGACACCATTCGCCAGGCACAGGCTTGGCACATCCGCGAGGTGGGTCTCAACAAGTGTCAGCGCGCTGCCTTCTTGGAGATTCACGAAGAGGCGGGGGGCCGTCACCGAGGTGTCGGATGCGACGGTCAGCTGGATCACCTCTAGGATCGAGGCGTCACCTGGCTTGGCGTCAATCCACACGCCTTGATCAAATCGCCCCAGGTTCAGGGCCGTAAAGCTGCGCTCGGCGAACGGCGCCACCTCGGCGAAGCCTTGCGGCAGCGTCATCGGGGCACCGGCCACAAGCGGTGTCAGGCTGAGGTTGCCAAGGGTTGCCAAGGCACTCGACAGTTCAGGGGCGTAAAAGCCGTTCATCAGCACCACCCGCGGGCCGAGCTCGGGCAGCGTCTTGAGTAGCTTCCGTGCGCGTTCGAGCAATGCCTCAGTGAGGTCGACACTGCTGGTCAGGTTCAGCGTGCGCAGCGGCTCCAGGCTCGTGTAGCGCCAGCTCTCGTGGCGGCCAGTCGGCACGCCTTGCACCGCAAAACTCGCCAGGGCATCGATGCGCAAAGCCTCGAGCGTCTGCGCACGGGCTTCGTGAGTTTGGGTCAACACCGAGGTCATGCGCGTTGCTCCCCGGGGAGCGTGGTGCCGTTGGGGCCGAGCCAGCTGTAGCCCTTCTCTTCCAGCTCCAGGGCCAGCTCACGACCTCCGGAGCGGACAATTTGGCCGGCCGCCAGCACGTGCACCTGGTCGGGCACAATGTACGACAGCAAGCGTTGGTAGTGGGTCACGAGCATAATAGCGCGCTCAGGGCTTCTGAGCGCATTCACGCCTTGGGCCACCACCCGCAGGGCGTCGATGTCCAGGCCGCTGTCGATCTCATCCAGCACTGCGAGCTTCGGTTCCAGTACTGCCATTTGCAGGATTTCGTTCCGCTTTTTTTCGCCTCCTGAGAACCCTTCATTCACAGCGCGTTCAAGCAACTTGGGATCCATCTCAAGCTTTTTTACCTTGGCGCGCGTCAGGCTTAAGAAATCGACGGCATCCAGCTCCTCTTCGTTGCGGTGGCGCCTTTGTGCGTTCACGGCGGCCTTCAAGAAATAGGCGTTGTTTACGCCTGGCAACTCCACCGGGTACTGGAAGCCCAAGAAGATGCCCTCGCGGGCGCGCTCTTCGATGGTCAGCGCCAACAGGTTACGGCCCAGGTAGGTTATTTTTCCTGACGTTGGCACGTAACCCTCTCGACCCGCTAGCACGTTGGCGAGGGTGCTCTTGCCGGAGCCGTTAGGCCCCATGATGGCGTGCACCTCGCCGGCGTTCACCTGAAGGTTCACTCCCTTCAATACCGGTTTGTCGTTCACGCTCACGAACAGGTTCTCAATCGTCAACATCGCGTTCCCCATTACCCCACAGCCCCTTCGAGGCTGATGCTCAGTAGTTTTTGCGCCTCCACCGCGAACTCCATCGGCAGCTGTTTGAACACCTGCTTGCAGAAGCCGTTCACGATCATGCTCACCGCGTCTTCTTCGGTCAGACCACGTTGGCGCAGATAGAAAAGTTGGTCGTCGCTCACCTTGGAGGTGGTGGCTTCGTGCTCCACCTTACTACTGTCGTTCTTGACCTCGATGTATGGAAACGTGTGCGCACCACATTGGTTGCCAAACAAGAGCGAGTCACATTGCGAGTAGTTGCGGGCGTCATTAGCCCCCGGCTGGACTTTCACCAGGCCACGATAGCTGTTTTGCGAGTGCCCCGCCGAGATGCCCTTGGAGACGATGGTGGAGCTGGTATTCCTCCCCAGGTGAATCATCTTGGTGCCCGTGTCCGCCTGTTGGTAGTTGGCCGTGACGGCCACCGAGTAGAACTCGCCCACCGAGTCATCTCCCTGCAAAATGACGCTCGGATACTTCCAGGTAATCGCCGAGCCGGTTTCTACCTGCGTCCACGAGATCTTCGAGCGCTTGCCGCGACATGCACCGCGCTTGGTGACGAAATTGTAGATGCCGCCTTTGCCCTCTTTGTCGCCTGGGTACCAGTTCTGCACCGTGGAGTACTTGAGCTCTGCGCCTTCTAGCGCGATGAGCTCAACCACCGCCGCATGCAGCTGGTTTTCATCCCGCATCGGCGCAGTGCAGCCCTCTAGGTAGCTTACGTACGAGCCCTCGTCGGCAATTAGCAGCGTGCGTTCAAATTGCCCGGTCTTCGCGGCATTGATGCGGAAGTAGGTCGACAGTTCCATCGGACAGCGCACGCCTTTGGGGACGTAGCAAAAACTGCCATCGGTGAAGACCGCCGAATTGAGCGCGGCAAAGTAGTTGTCCGAAGGTGGTACCACCGAGCCCAAGTACTTGCGCACCAGCTCCGGATGGTTCTTCACGGCATCGGAGAAGCTGCAGAAGATGATGCCTAAAGCTGCCAGCTTGTCTTTGAAGGTCGTGGCCACCGAGACGCTGTCGAACACGGCATCGACCGCGACGCCAGCCAAGATGGCCCGCTCATGCAGCGGCACGCCCAGCTTTTCGTAGGTCTTGAGCAACTCTGGGTCGACCTCATCCATGCTCTTCGGGCCCACGCGCTTCTTAGGCGCGGAATAATAAATGATGCTTTGATAGTCGATGGGCGGATAGTTCACCTTCGACCAGTGTGGCTCTGCCATCTTCTGCCAGCGCGTAAAGGCGGCTAGGCGCCATTCAGTGAGCCAGGTAGGTTCCAGCTTTTTCGCCGAGATGAAGCGGATGATCGCTTCGCTCAGCCCCGGCGGGGTTGCGTCGGCGTCGATGTCGGTGACGAACCCGTATTTGTACTCTTGGTCCGTCAGCGCACGCAGTTCTTCACTCACAGCTTGTTCCTCCGTCCACGGTTTGCCAGGGATACTAGCGCACCCGCTGGCGCCCAATTGGTTGCGGGTTGGGCCATGTCGGCCAAGGTCAGGGTTTCGAGTGCCGTTAGCACCGTTTCGTGTACTTGCCGCCAGTGACCCTTGGTTCGGCAAAACGACGCGCGCTCGCAGGGGGCCTGGGCTTCTTCGGTGCACTGGGTCATGGCGGGTTTGCCGTCAATGGCGGTGATCACGTCCACCACCGAGATCTGCTCGACGGGGCGTGTGAGCCTATAACCCCCCGTTTTTCCGCGTTGGGAGCCCAAAATGCCATGGCGAGCTAACGCCTTGAGGATCTTGGTGACTGTCGGTAGTGGCAGCGACGTGGCTTTGGCAAGGCCTCGGGCCGTATGAATCCCGGCGCCATCTTCAGCGGCATGCAAGAGCAGCACAATGCTGTAGTCGGCGAGTCTGGAGATCTTGAGCACCGGCGCCTCCGCAATTAGTACCTAACAAGTACTGTATACAAATGCGCCCGGGGGTGGGTCAAGTCAAGACGAGAGGGTCAAATCTCGTGGTCGGAGAGTACTGCGGCAGCACTCGCTGCGACCATGAGAGTGACCAATATCAGCGAGACGACGGAGAGGTTGGTGCGGAGCATCGCGGCGCCGGTGAGCTGGTTGATCGCCGCCAACAAGGCCTGTCCACCAGGGAGGATGACAAAACCTACCAAGCCTGCCACCACACCTGTGATGCCAAGCACACCTAAGCGAAAACCTGCACCGCGTGCGGGAGGAAGAGCCATCAGCACGCGCTCGGTGAAGTTCGCGTCCACCCAATAGGGTTCCGCTTCGTCCACGAGAGTTTTAAGCCAATCGTCGTTATCGCTGATCATGGCGAGGCTCCTTCGGGGGCCCAGGCGTGGAGCACGTGCCTGAGCTTGTCTTTGCCACGCAAGATGTTGGTTTTCACGGTGCCTAGCGGACACTCCAGGAGTTCGGCTATTTCCTCGTGGGTGGCGTCGGTGCCGTAGGCAAGGGCGATGGCGGCGTGCTCGGCCGGGTCGAGCGTGGCCAGTGCCCTATCCAGGTCGTGGCGCAGCGCGTACTGCCGTGCGAGGTTCACAGATGTGGACGTTACATCTTTGTGCGGGAGGTCGGGGCGTGCGGGATGTCGTTGTTTGTCACTCAAGAAGACGTTGTAAGCGATGCGATACAGCCACGATGAAAAGCGTGCGCCGCCGCGGTAGTTGCGCAGCCCGCGATAGGCGCGCAGGAAGGTCTCCTGGGCCAAATCGTCGGCGAGCGCGGCATTGCCGCAGGTGAGACGTCGTAGCAAGCTGCGGATCTGAGATTGGTTGTGGCGCACCAACTCGCCAAAGGCATGGCGATCATCGTCCAACAAGACGCGGGCGATGAGTTCAGCGTCGGTGATAGCCACGTGCGTCGTTCTACCTCGGTGCTACGAGGGTTGGGAGTGGCTCCCGTTCGGTTCGAGTTTCCAAACCACCAGGTAGCCCAGTCCCATCAGGGTGGGAATCAGGCCAACGCCCCACAAACCAGGTTGTCCAACGTTGAGCAGAGCGAAACAGGCCATCATGCCCAGGCCTGTGCAAAGCAGCACA
>JAKLEG010000025.1 GCA_022703175.1 Myxococcota bacterium
ACCGCTCAACCAATTGCTCGAGCAGCTTTTCGGCTGTGGGGTCGGCTTCGGCGGCCTCAGAGAGTGCCTGAAGGGCGTCTTGCTCTCGGCCATCACGGCGCCGTACCTCGGCCAGCTCGGCCAACACGCGTGCCTTAGATTTGCCTTGCTCGGCCGCTGCCCACGCGACGTAGACCGCATCCAGATCGCCCGCCCTCGGATGCGCCTGAAGAATCTCAATCTGCAACCGACGCGGCCGCTCGGCTCGCGGGAACGCCTCGCACATTCGCACACACCACGACAGCGCGCGCATGGGATCGTGCAGCGGCCCCCCCAACAACTGGCAAAGTTCCACGAATTGTGGATCTTCGGGGTCGGGCGCAGACTCGACGGCATGCTCAAGTACGTCGGCCAACTCGGCAAAGAGCCCCAATCGCCGCAGCATCGCCGCAAACCGACCGGTGCTGGTGCCTGTGGTTAAAGCGCCCAGCGTGTGCAACACCTGAGTTGCCGAGGTCAGGTCGCTCAGGCGCTCGGCGTAAACCTCTGCGCTGCGTAGACCGTAGTCCATCGCCTCGGCGGGCTCGGCGGTCAGCTGACTCATTGCGAACAAGAGGCTAGCCAGATCATCCCAGCGCTCACTGCGATTGAAGATCTCAACCAGAGCCTCGCGGGCCGCAAGATCGGTAGGGCTGTAGGCAACCACATCTTGGTAGAACGGAATCGCTTGGTCGCTCGCCCCCAGGCGGCGGTAGAGCAGCTCGGCGATTTCACGTCGCAGGCTCAGACTCTTCTCCACCGGCACCAAGCTCAACTGATGTTGCCGCAAGCTCAACAGCTCGCTCCAATGATTCTCACGGCCGAGCAACTCAGCGATCGTGATATCCAGCGCCCCTGGAGGCGCCTCGGGGTACTCGCGATCGAAAGCGGTCTGCAGGAAGGTCAAATGCGCCGGGGCCAGCTCCCGTGCCAACGCCACACCACGCTCGAAACTGCGGCGCCGTTCACTCCGGTCTTCGGCGTCTGTGTCCGATGCGGTGAGCAGCGCCACCCAGGCATCGAGGGCTTCTGCCCACGCACTGCGCCGCTCCAGCAGCTCGGCCAATGCCCGCAAGGCCGAGGCTTCACGGGGGGCAAGCGCCAACAACCGGCGGTAGCTCTTCTCCGCAGCGCCCAATTCTTGGGCTTCAACCTGCGCAGCTGCTAAGCGTCGCAACAACACCAACACCTGCGCGGCCTCAGCCCCTGGCAAACGATGCTCCAAGGCTTCAGCCAACAAGCGCGGATCGTGATCCTCGACCGCGAACGATTCCAACAACTCGGCAGCGCGTTGGCCTGCCTGACCTGCAACCGCCAACAGCACGCGTAGGTGTGCAACCGCGGCCTCTGTTTGGCCCAGACTTCGGCGCAGATTCGACGCGTGGAACAACAGCGATTCGCGCACTGCGACGGGGGCCTTGGCGATCCACGTCTCGGCCAGCTGGGCGGCACGCACACATTCGCCGCGATTGGTCAGCACCGAGAACAGGCGAGTGATCAATTCGAGCTCGAACGCGCCACCCTCAATCGCCGCGTACAGATGCACGATCTCGGCGTCGGCGTCTTTCGCTAGAGCCGCGAGATGAGCCGCCTGGCGATGCAGGGGCGTGGCTTGCTTGGCGTCGCTAGCATTGGCGTTCAGCGCTAGAGCCAAGAGGGTCCGTGCCTCATTGAGGCTATGGCGATTGGCCAGGCTGTCTACGAGCAAGAGCCAACATGGCACGTGGCCGGGGTTCAGTCGCACTGCATTATGTGCCTCAAGCTCGGCACGATCGGCTTGGGCGGGATCCTGCGTCAGCAGTTGTGCCAAACGGAAGAGGGCTTCGGCCTTCGCTAACGGATCGGAGCTGGCCACCGCCAAACGCTCGAAGGCGCGCACCTTCACGGCCGTATCATTGAGGCCATCGGCCAAGGCGACCAATCGCTCAGCGGCCGCAAGTAGAAACGGATGCGCATCCAATGCCGCCACCAGATCTTGGCATTGCGTGGCAACATCGAAGCCGAGCTTGGCATGGGCTTCGGCCAGCCGGCACAGATACTCACCACGAGGCTCGGGCTCAGATGTCGCAGCCGCGGCCGCACTCAAGCGGTCGATCAACTCGACCCAGTCCCCTTGCGCCTCCAGCAGCGGCACCAAAATATCCAGAGCCTCGGCATCGGCAGGCGCACCATCCAAGAGGTCGGTCAGGTACCGCTCGGCAGCCACCACGTCATGCCGATGCGTGGTTTCGATCGTGGCGACTTCCAAGCGAGCTTGGCGGACATCGTCCGGATCGCGGCCCGCACGAATGGCGTCGTCCAAAAGCCGCACTAAGCGGTTCCACTCACCTCGCTCGCGCAAGACACGGCTCAGCTCGTCGCGGGCGGCACGATTGCCCGGATCGAGCTCGGCGGCACGTTCCAGACACGCGATGGCCTCGGGGGTCGGGCCTTCGGCCCGCAAGGTTACCCGTGCCAAGCGCGTGTAGGCGGCCACCAAGTCGGGCACAGCCTCCGGATCGCCGCGCTCTTCTTCCACAGCGAGTACATCTTCGTACAGGCTGCGCGCGCGGGTGATATCGCCTTTGTCCTCAGCCAACTTCGCCAGACGCAGCCTTGCCGCGCGGTTGTTGGGCTCCACGTCCAACACGCGCAGATAGCGACGTGTGGCGCTCTCGGCATCCCCGAGCCAACGTTCCCAAATCTCGCCGAGACGCAGGTTCAAGGCGACGATGCGTGCGGTCTCCTTCGACTCCTCGGCCTGTTCGGCCAAACGCGACAGGTAGGACGCAGCACGAGCGGGTTCGCCACGAGCGGCATAGGTTTCCGCCAAGCCTTCAAGCGCACTCGGATCATCGGGAGCCAAGCGCAAGGCTCGCTCAAAGTGCAAGCGCGCCCTTTTCAGGTCACCCAGTTGTGCCCGATAGATTTGCCCAAGGGCCGCATGGATCGACGCGCGTTGCCGTGGGTCAGCCTCAAGCTTGGCCAAGCGCTCACCGGCCAGAGCAGCTCCTTGCCAGTCCCCTTGCACACTCTTCAGGTCGAGCAACGCCCGGTGTGCCGAGACAGAATCCCGCGCGCGTTGGGCGGCGCGTTCATATGCAGCCAGGGCCGCACGTGGATCGATGGGTCGTGCAGCCTCAGCCGAGGCCAAGTCGGCGGCCAAGGCGTCGAATCGTTCTTTGTTGCTGCGCGCAACCTCCGCCAGAGCGGTGTAGCGATTGGCGGCTTCGCCCCAGGAGGACTCATGCAACGCAATGGCCGCAAGGGCCAATAATGCCGGCACGTGGTTCGGATCTTGGGCCAAAGTCTCTTCAGCCAACTGCCGGGTTTCCAACGCCAGCTCTGGATCGGCAGCACCTAGCTGTAGCAAACGGTCGCGGGACCAACGCCCATCTCGTTCGTCTTCCAACGCTTCGCGATAGTGCTGGTAGGCCAATGCCAATTGGCCTTTGGCCAGCGCCTCTTCGGCTTTGGCAAAGGTGGCGATGCCTTCGGCGGCGCGGATGGCCGTGGCTGGCGGCGCCCGCTCGGCGATCTGTTGTGGCGTCGGCTCGCTCTCAGGCCCGCCCACCAAAACGACTTGGCCTTTAGAGACCTCCGCGGCGACCAAGCCGGCATGGCGCATATCAGGAATTTTGAAGCCCGCCCGAGGCAACAACTGTCGCAAAAGTTGCTCCAACGGCCGTAAGATCCATACCCCTGCGCGGCCACCTTCTAGGAACGGCAGGTTCAAACCACGACGCAGATACTCCGGGAGCAAACAGGCCGGTACCGGCAGCGAGCCATAAACACGGGTATCATAAAACACCACGGCCAGTTCGGTGGGCGACCGGACGAGGAGCGCCGCTCGGAAAGTGAAATCAGCTTGGTGCTCACCCAACGCAAAGCGCCCAGTAAACTCAACAAAACCGTCTCGGATGGTGGCGCGAATCTCTTGGAAGCCAGAAACCTTCAGGTCGGTGGCTTTCAGCGCATTGGCCAAGCCATCGGCGTCCAAGCCAAACACCAAGTGCCGGAGCGTGCAACGGCGGCTGCGAAAACGCTCGGCGCCGCCCGTAACATCAAAAGGAAACGAGATCTCGGGGATCTCAAGTTCCAGCACGCGCAGATCCAGCGCCCCAAACCGCTTGTCGCGCAAGCACAACAAGCCGCGCCCGCTCACAAAGCTGAGCGAGAACCCCAGGGCCACCTCATCGGCTACCGCAGGCTTCGAATTTTCGAGCGCTGTTTGCGCCTCAACCGACACGCTGGGACTCCTCCAGGCCAACTCCGCGCAAGGCCAAGCGGGAGTCTAGCACTGGCCCACGATCTGCAAAGTTTTCGGCCAGTACAACTGTTTTGCGGCGCACACGAGGAATAGCTTGACTTCGTGAGCTACTCTCCACTATAGCCTGCCGCACTTGTTGCGGGGTGGAGCAGCCTGGTAGCTCGTCGGGCTCATAACCCGAAGGTCCATGGTTCAAATCCATGCCCCGCTACCAAACGATTACGGGGACTTAGAAGCAATTCTAGGTCCCCGTTTTTGTTTATGGGGCCAAAATGGGGCCAATCGGGATGGCTCTGGCCCTGCAAAACAGGACGCTCCCGTTTGCAGGAGTCTGACCCGCCTTGCTCTGCTAGGAGCGGGCCGTGGCCAGAACTTCCAGACCAGTTCCCGTCCCCCATAGGGGCATGTGGCGTATCCGCTGGACCGATGAACGCGGGCGACGGCGAAGCGAGTGCTTCGCCAACAAGAAGGATGCCCAGTTCAAGTTGGACCAGCACCTCCTCGAAAAGCGGGAGGTTCAACGCGGCCTTCGCGGGTTGGCCATCCCCGACAAAACCTTCAGCCAGTTATGTGACCACTGGCTCATAGCGCGTGCCAAGCGTAAACGCAGTGGTGACGATGATAAGAGCATCATCCGCGCTCACCTGCGGCCATTCTTCGGTCATGCACTGGTCCGCAATATTTCACAGGAAGAAGCTCGACAGTTCGTCGATGCTCGCGACCACCTGAGCCTCAAGACGCTCAACAACCACCTGACCCTGCTCATCGCCATGCTCAACGAAGCGCGGGAGTGCGGCTGGCTCAGAGAAACTCCACGGATCAAGAAGTTCAAGGTCAGTCTCTGCGATGCCGACTATTCATGGCTGCGCACCACCGATGAGGTCGCGCGTTTCCTCCAAGCCGCCAAAGCCGACAAAAACCCGGCAGCATTCACACTCTTTGCGTCGGCCATCTACACTGGCATGCGCGAAGGCGAGTTGGCGGGGTTGGAATGGGCAAGCGTGGACTTCGAGCGACGCCTCATCACGGTGAAGGGCAGCTTTGACGGACCCACCAAGAGTGGGCGAATCCGCCACGTGCCACTGTTGGAACCTTTGGTCCCTGTGTTGCGCGATTGGCGACTACGCACTCCAGGTCCATGGGTATTTCCAAACGCCGCGGGCAACATGCGGCAGGAATCGGACCGCATCTTTCAGGAGGTGCTCCACCGAGTGCTCGACAGGGCCGAGTTCCCAACGATCCAGCGCAACAACCGCACACGGCGCTACGTCGTGTTTCACGACCTACGCCACACGTTTGCGAGCCACTGGGTGTTGAATGGCGGCGACATCTTCGTGCTCCAGAAGATCCTGGGGCACCACTCAATCCAAATGACTCAGCGCTACGCCCACCTCGCTCCCGAGGTGTTCACCAAAGACCTCTGCCGCATGGGAACGGCTATCCCGACCACCGGCACGGTCGTCCCCCTCTCGATAGGTCAGACTGCGCCGTAGATCCGGCTCCCTGCAAATCTCGTTACGTTTGTTTGCAGGAGATTTCAGCACTCCGGGCGTCTATTTGGACAGCTCCACAAGGGCGATAGCGCCCTCAGAAGGAGCACAAGAATGACAAGTCCGTGGACGTACCAAGATGTCGCCAAAAGGCTTGGCCTGCCTGTCGGCACCGTTTACTCGATGGTGTGTCGGCACAAAATTCCGCACCTGCGCTTGGGTGGCCGGCTGGTTCGCTTTGATCCCCAGGCTGTCGAGGCATGGGTCAAGGACCGGTCCGTAGACGTTGGGCCAGCCGAGCGTCCGGAGTCGACACAGGTCGAAACGCGCCGCGGGAAAGAGCGCCCTTGAGACCCTAAGCGCCGCTCGCAAGTAGCCGGTGACGCTCCCTTTGGAGTCCGGCCAACGTTCACTGTTGTGACAAAAGAAGAATGGGGCTCGCACAGGTGTCTGCCCGACCGAGCCCCATCACCACAGACCGCCCGGATTGCACCTCGGCGGTGTGCCCCGATTGGGGCTGGAGATCTTGATGTCAACCCATAACACAGAATACCGACAGTCGGCGCCTGCGCTTGCGCCTGATCACGCTGATTATCTTCGCAAGCGCAGCGTACACATCGAACACGCTGCCAACATTTGCTGTTCCGTTGATGGAGCAACGGCCGCCCGCTACCTTGGCCGCCAGTCTCCGCTGCCGTCTGGCGCCTTGCTTGTGGGATACCCAGGGACTGAGCCACCGTACTACCGAGCCAGACTCGACGCCCCTCTACCGGATGGCACACGATGGTTGGCACCAGCCGGCAGGCCCGTTCCGGTCTTTCGCACATATCCTCAAGATGTCCAGCCTTCGACGGTCTACATCGTAGAGGGACCGGTGAAAGCCATGGCAATGGCAGACGCAGGCCTTCCTACTCTCGGGCTCGGCGGTGTTGCCACCTGCCTCGACAAGAAGGGAGGACATGTGGTGCCCAACTTCTCATGGCCCGTCATTGTCGGCGTCGAGTTTGTCTTGGTGTTCGATGCTGGACGCGCCAACAACGGCAACGTCGCTTGGGCAGAAGCCCGGCTGGCGCGCGCGCTCATGACGGCAGGCGCCAAGTGTGTTCGAGTCGCGAGTATCCCTTTAGGACCCGACGGCAGTGACCTTGGTCCTGACGACTACCTGGCGCGGCACGGAGACGCGGCCCTAGCGCAGGTTCTTGCAAGCGCCCAGCCCGCCGACCCACGTGCCCGGGTGCGTGTTTTGGATGCGCTCGCTCGACCCCAACAGGTGGAGCAGGCACGAAGGCTTCTCAACGACCTACCCTTCTTGTTTTCGGTCCATGAGGCGGAGCCGGCCGCTGCACTGGAGATCAAGGACGCTCTTCAACGGATGGATGTGCCGTCGCAGTCCATCAACCAGGCTCTACGAAGGGCCAAGCGCGACCGCGAGGATGCGCTCAAGGCTAGGCTTGCCACCGACCCTTGCGACGCTGATCTTGCTGACGCCTTTCTTGATGAGACGGGTCTACGCAAAGGACACGAGCTGCGTCTTCGTGAATACGCTGGCGCCTTTTGGATCCATGAAGGCAACCGGTACCGCGAAGTTCCTGGCGACGAGCTAGGATCTTGGGTGGTCGGCTATCTTCAGGCGCGAAAAGATGCTCGCAAACGGGTAACCCCAAACCGCGTGGCGTCAGTGATCGGCAATCTTAGGGGTTCATGCTTTGTGGCAGCAGACCCATCACCACCGTGCTGGCTCGGCACGCCACGTACTCCGGCAACCCACCTCATCTCGATGGCCAATGCCATCTTCGACCTAGATGCGCTCATGCACGGTGGCCACGTGGTGCCGCACATGCACACCAGCGCGTTCTTCACGATGGCGGCACTGACGTACCCTTTTGACCCAGGAGCACAGTGCCCCACTTGGACCCGGCTACTCCAAGAGATCCAACCAGACCCAGAAGTGCGACGGCACCTTGCTGAGTGGGTTGGCTACAACCTTTGCCACGACACCAGCCTGCAAAAGTTCATGATCCTCCTGGGCGACGGCGCCAACGGCAAGTCCGCATTCTGTTGCGGGATGCGCGCAATTGTCGGCGCACAAAACACATCAGCATTGAGTCTGGAGGCGTTCGACCCCAAACGCACATTTCCGCTCGCATCAACCATAGGAAAGACCGCGAATATTTCCCAGGACATGGCGGAGATCGACAGGGCTGGCGAAGGGATACTCAAGGCGTTTGTAGAGGGCTCGCCGATCCAGGTTGAACGGAAGTTCGGGCACCCGTTTCAACTTAAGCCCACCGCACGGCTTACGTTTGCGACCAACAACCTGCCGCGATTCCGTGACCGGACTGACGGTCTGTGGCGACGCGTGATGATAGTACCGTTCCCGGTACGGTTCCTCGATGAGAGCAAGCAAGACAAGAGACTGGCAGACCCCCACTTTTGGGAAACATCGGTTGAGCTACCTGGGATGTTCTTGTGGGCACTTGCTGGCCTGAAACGCCTTCGTGAGCGTGGCCATTTCCTTGAGCCATCTGTTTGCGCGGAGGCAAAACAAACGTACCGCTGCGAATCCAACCCCGCCCAAATGTACCTATTGGAGCACTGTGAGTGCATTGGCGGCGCGACGATCTCCACGCACGAGCTTTATGTCCGCTACAGCGACGAGATCCGAGCGGGGGGCCACGTTCCCCTGTCCATCATGCTGTTCGGTCGTGAGGTAAAAAGAACATTCCCAGGCGTCGAGGCCACGAAGAACGCCATTCGACACCCGCACCTGATCGATGTCCGCTGCCGGTACTGGATAGGCCTACGGATGAAGAGCTGACACGCGTGACACAGCAGTTTTCAATTCTACCGAAAGGCGAGGCAGATAACTGAAGGGTGTCAGGTAACCCAATCACTCGGCATCCAGGGTGGTGTGTCATGCGTGCCATGCCACTCGCGGTGCCTGTCGCAACTCGAAAGGACCAGTCATGCGTGCGTCGTATCAGGCAGTTGGTAACAGAGAGACAATGCCGCCCGTGTCGGCGACCTGTCGGCAAGATGGCGGTGTTTTTGGCACTTCTGACCTTTTGGCCCGGAAGAAGAAAGTACCGCACCGTGGTGCCCCGTCGAACGACACGACCACTGCCGACGGCCATGACCCCATCTTGCACGATGACCTGCGATGGCTGGCCGGCGTGATCTATGCCAGCACCAGCGTGTCATTGGCCAAGTTGGCGGTGGACAAGCGGTTCAGCGGCATTTCAAAGCGTACACTTGAGCGTTGGGCCACTGACGACAGATGGCGGGAAAAGCGCCAGGTTCAGGCGACTGAGATTCGCACGAGGATCGAGGCCGAGTTGGTCACCTCGTTGGTAGAGGGCCGCTTGAGTGAGCTTCGAAAGCTAGAGGAGTACATAGAACACGTTGACAATGTCTTGCTGAAAACGAACGACGACGGTTCCAAGTCCCTTGCGTTGGCGCCCACAAGTCTGGAACAGATTTTTGCACTGCGACTAAAGGCCGCGGCCTACCTCGATCACCTGCGTGCCGAGCTGGCCGATGTGTTCGTGGCACCGGCCGCGCCAACCCAGGATCCAAACCAAGTGGGCGACACCGACCGCCCAACCATCTTGCACCCAAACCTACGCATCAAGCCGACTGAAGAAGAGGCGCTCGCGATGGCCATGGCGCTGTTGGACGTACGCAGAACGCGTCAGCAGGAGGAGTTCAAGAGGCTGGAGGCAGAGAGGGCCGAGGCCGAGCGCTCCAAGCTTGACGTGGCCAAGGGAAAGCCGGCTGTGCGGCCTCTACGCGTCGAGCCACCTAGCGAAGCAGCTCCCAAGGCTCCACCCCAAGGGGCTCGCTGATCTTGGCGATCCAATCGATGCTGGGGGCCTTGTTACCGGCAAGCACGTCGTACAGTTGGCTTCGTGACACCATTGCGCGGTCGGCCAAGTGATTCAGGGCGAGCTGGCGCTTTTCGGCGGTGCGCCTGATGTTGGCGGCGAGCACTTTGCGTAGTTGGTCCCCAGTCACGGTCACGTGCGGACCGTAACTGGAATTCTTGACCGCGCGGTCCGTTATAGCGGACTATGGCAAGTGTGTTGGGGGCACGTTCTCATTCACGTACGGCACGTTTCGGGTCGCACCGGTGTTGTTGCGATTCGAACCCTTCGCGAACAATTCCGCTCCCACGAAGTGAGTCCTACGATGCGGTCTAGATGCCGATCTCATTGGCCACTTGCCGTGCTCATCGTCATTGGCGCATGCTCAAACGACAACCTCAGAAAGGAAAACGAGCGCCTGCGTCTTGAGTTGGCCGAGGCCAAGTCTCGGGATTGTATGGCGAAAGCCCCTGCGGACACTCCAGCGGGCGACATCTTGGGCGAGATAGTCCTCAAGTTTCCGTCGAAACCGAAGTACGACTCCCCGTGCAACTGCGCTGAAGCCGTGGTCGCCATCGAGAACCGATCTTCGGCATTCGTAGAAACCATGACGGTTAAGGTCCAGGGGTATGGCGCTGGCGATGAATACCTCGGGGAGTGCCCTGTCTTTGTCTTCAACCTTGGTCCGGGCAAAAGCAAGACCGACACCTGTACCCTGACAGATGTCCGTCTGAAAATGGTTAAACGTCTTCACGCCATTGTCGGCGTCCTGACGCCGCAGGGGCGGACGCGCAAAGAGCAGGTCAAGACAGGCGAAGCCGACTGGCGACAAGATGACACCACCGCCGGAGCAACCGACGCCGCGACTGATGAACGCCAGGTCGCCATAGACGCTTGTATGGCCGCATCACGACAGACCAGCGTCTACAAGCTGTGCCAGTCGGTACGTGGGTTGAGCGCAAGCGACTTGAAGATGGCCGTTGGGGAAACTGAAGCAAAGGTCGCGACATGCGCGTGCGGTGCCATCTTTGGTGACTCGAAGCGGTTCTGCGCCGAGGTGGTCGATCCGGTCCTTGAAGCTTGCAAGGCCGAAGCAGCAGGTGCCGGCGAAGCGGCGGTCGCGTGTGTACGTCAGCGCGCGGAAAAGCGCACCAGGGATTTGGCCAATAAGAAGGGGCACGCTTGCGGAATCCCGTAGATAGGCGCGACGAGCGCGGACTCAAAAACATCAAAGGAGAAGCTCATGACCCGTAGGGCTCAGTTGTTGGCGTTGCTGTTGGTTGTGTTGGTGGGCGCCATCGTGGCGCGGGCGTACCAAGTCGGTCTGCTCCCCGATCCATGTGAGCGGCTACGAAACCGGTGCGCGGAAGCCAGCCAGTCGGGGCTTGAGCTGGATGTGGCGATGAAGTGCTCCATGATCGGTGTAGCTGCCTTCGGACGCGAAATGAAACCCCTGGCGTGTGCCAACTTGCTGGGGGAGCTGAAACGCAAATAGACGTACCGCCGACCGTGATGAGAGCGACCATGGCCACAAACAACGCCGCGAATGTCGGATACGTGCAACGCTTTACCGCCGCTGCCGAGGCTATGACCCTCTTGGCCAAGGTCGTCGCCGAATTCGATAGCCGCGGTCTGCTGGTCGACCCTAAGGCACCGCACCCCTTTGCCGGGCGCGCGCAAATCCGAGTCAAGGGCACGCCCTGGACGCTCACCGCAACCGGCGACCTGGATACCGAATGCATCCACGTGGTACTGCGCAGACGCCATCCTCCAGGGTGGGATGGCACACTGCCGTCGGCCGTTCATGAGCATCTTGTTGATGAAGACGAGTTAGAGGTGTTCCACGACGGTGCCATGCTTGGCGTCACCTGCGACCTACCGTTCGATTGGGATTTCGGTATGGTCGGGCAGCGGCTTGAGATGATGGAGGATGCCGCTATCGCCCTGTGGCGTTGTGCGAACACACCAGAGGCAATGGGGCCGGCGTGACTACTTTTGCGGACCCTCTTTGGCGGTTTGATGATCCGCTTTTGCCTTGGCCTCACGGGCTTCGCGCTCGGCCTTGGCTTCTTCAAACCCTTCTTGGAACGCCTGGCCCAGGGTTGAGAGGTTGTAGACCTTATGGCCCGACGCTATCAGTCGTTCTTCCATGGTCAGTAGGCGTTGCGGGGAGTCGGTCTTGGTAGTCGTGGATGCGGTGGCCTGTTCGGTGTGCCTTGGCATGTGCCATCATAGCGCATTTTCCAGAGACTGGGTTAGCCAGAACTCGTCGCCGCGGCCAAAAGCTGGAACCAAGCTTGAACCCTGTTGAATGGTCACAGCTGCTATGACTCCAGAACTTCGTGAGAGCTTACGCACGATCCGGTTCGTGCTCGCCGAGTATCATCAGGCCACCCTCAGGAAAGACCACCGCAAGCGCCCTGGCCCACCGGCCTATCGCGCGCGCGTTCGTGTTGGAGCCGACGTGTGGACCTTCACAGCAGAAGCCCACGGCACCAACGAGATCACCGTTGCGCTATTCCGGCGCGCACCCCCCGAATGGCTGGAACGGGGATTCACATTCCAGACAATGATGAGCCTGGAATACACGTTCCAGTTTTCGTTGGTGACAACCCCGCAGGTCATCGGCATCCAGACAACGCTTCCAGCTTCTTGGGACCTTGGTGCCGTTGGCCAAAGACTGGAAATGCTCACCGACGCCGCGAAGATGCTTTGGGCAGATGCCATGGGGCCGCAATGATCGCCGCCGACCAACTTTTCCAGACATGGCGCTTTGTGCGAGTCACCGACCAAGCTAGTATTCACCACCGGTCCGCTCGCCAATGTCTGGAACGCCGGTGTCCTCGGAGGCTGGTGACAGGGCCATAAGGGGGCTTCCACTTGCAGAACCTACTCCCTGGAACCCAGGTTGCCGCCCGTGGCCTTCGCTGGGAAGTTGTCTTCAGCCATGGCGCCGGTGAGCAACAACTGTTTCGCCTGCGCTGCCTAGACGGCGCGTTGCGCGGCCATGAGCTGAACCTTCTATCGCCCTTCGAGAAGATTGCCCCATTGGCCACCAAGCTCGACCCCGAACGCGCGGCGCCGTTGCCGCACTTTCGCCTCTACCTGCAAGCGTTCCTGTTGGAGCAAGCGCTGGGCCCAAACGCGCTTTTAGCTGCACAACCAGGGCGACTCGAAATCCAGCCTTATCAACTCGTGCCGGTGATGCGTGCGCTGCGCATGAGCCGGCCCCGTTTGCTCTTGGCCGATGGCGTAGGTTTGGGCAAGACGATCCAAGCGGGCCTGGTGTTGGCAGAATTGATTGCCCGTCGGCGCGCCCACCGGGTGCTCATCGTGTCCCCGGCGGGGCCCTTACTCGACCAATGGCGCATCGAAATGCGTGAACGCTTCGGGTTACGCTTCGACGTGCTCGACAAAGACCGGCTGCACGACATCCAATTCCAGAATGAGCTGGGCGCAAACCCATTTGACCATGCCGCGCTTGGCCTAATTTCCATAGACTTTGCAAAGCAGGAACGCGTGCTGCAATTTCTGGAACGCACGTCGTATGACGTGGTGATCATCGACGAAGCTCACCACTGCGCAAGCTTGGGCACCTCCGGTGACCGTGAGGATTCACAGCGCCGTCGCCTTGCCGAAGTATTGGCCCAACACGCCGATGCCTTGATGTTGCTGTCGGCCACCCCTCATGACGGTTACGACCCGCACTTTGCCTCGCTCATCGAGTTACTCGACCCGAGCTTGGTGGACGGCCGAGGTGCGCTACGCGGCGAGGCCTTCAGGCGGCATACTGTACGGCGCTTGAAGCGCCACATCACCGACGCCAAGACCGGCCTGCCCCTGTTCAAGAACCGCAAGGTCCACCCCGAGCGGGTGAGCTTCAACCCCAAGAGTCACCCGGCCTTTGCCGCATTCCAGGAAGCGCTTTTGGCCCTTGTGGCGCCCCACCTGCGCCGAGCCTTGCGCCAAAAACGCTACGGTGACGTGCTGGCCTTTGTGGCCCTGCTCAAGCGCTCGGTGTCTACCGCGACTGCCTGCCGCAATACGCTTGAAACCATTGCCAATCGTTTGGCCACCTTGGTCGAAAAGGGCAGCGAGGCCCAAGAAGAGCGCAAGCAACGCCTGCGCACCCTGCGTGATTACCGCCGCCGCCTAGATCGGTTCGGGGTCTTGTCTTTTGAAGAAGAGCAGGACCAAGCAAGTCTGGAAGCCGAAGACGTTGCTGCCGAGATTCTGGAATCGGGGGCCGAAGAGCTGGAACAAAAACTCGATTTGCTGGAACGCGAAAGCCGCCGTGAACGCCAAAAGCTGGGTAAGGTGTCCAAAACCCACGGCGCCTTGAACGCGCTCATCGATTTGGCCAAGGCCGCCATTGCCGAAGATCCAAAGCTTGTGAGCATTGAACGAGCCCTGGCCGATATTCGCCAGCGCGAACCCAAGGCCAACGTGCTGGTTTACACCGAGTACGCCGATAGCCAAGCCGCCGTGGTACATCGCCTCACCGATGCCGTGAAGAACGGCACACTCACCGGCCAAGTTCTGGAACTCTCGGGTGAAAGTGACGACGCCACCCGCATCAAGGTCACCGGCCAGTTCAAATCGCAAGACGACCTGGTGCTGGTATCTACCGATGCCAGCGCCGAAGGCTTGAACCTGCACGACCGTTGCCACCACCTCATCCACGTGGAGCTGCCCTACAACCCCAACCGGCTAGAGCAACGCAATGGCCGCATTGACCGCTATGGCCAAAAGTACGACCCCGAGATCCGTTACCTCTATTTGGGCGGCACCTTTGAAGAGCGCCTGCTCTTGAGGCTTATTGCCAAGTACGAAAAGCAACGTGAACGCCTAACCTTCGTGCCCAACACCTTGGGCTTGATGTCGAGTGAGGCCGGGGCCACCATCCGTTTGCTCGAAGGCTTGGCCCAAGAGGACGCTGAACTCTTCAAACAGCCTGAAAAACCTGTGCTTTTTGACGCCGAAGAGCACGCGGAGATGGACAGCCCGGCCTATCGGGAGCTGTTGGGTGAGGTGGAGCGCGCGTTTGTAAGCTTCGATAGGGCCGCCAAGACCCATGACTGGCTCGACAAGACCGGCCTGGCCGCAGAGGAACAGCTAGTCACCGAGGCCGATGGGGCGCAAAAGGCTGCGGGCCAGTTTGGCATCACCGACCTGGCTCAGTTCGTGCTGGATGCCGCGCGCGCCGACTTGCGCCAAGGTGACGTACGGGCCATTGGCAAAGACCTGTGGGAGTTGCGGCTCTCAGGGCATTGGGTTTACGACCTCGACGAGACCCCGGGCTTCGACGCCAGCACCAAGACGCTCTTGGTTTCCGACGACATGGCGCGCGACAAGGCCGACGATGGTCGCCCGGTGGGTTACTTGGGCCGAGCGCACCCCATTGTGCGGCGTGCCATTGAGCGCGTGCGCAACATCCAATTTGGCAACGACGGCCACCAACTCGACCGGCGCGTAAGTGCCGCCGTAAGTGATGCCAGCGAACCAGAACTCTTGGCGCTGTACTTAGGCCGCGTGCAAAGTGGCGTAGGCCGCGAGTTCGAGCGCGTGCTGGCAGTACGCGTGACCCAAACCGGCAGCACCCAACCGCTTACTGACGTTGGGAGCTGGCTCGACCTCACCGAGCCCACCCGCGCCATGCCCACGGCGGGCGTATGGGAACGACATTTCGCGTCGTGGGGCGACCGTCGCTTGGCCGCGGCTGCAACCGGCGTAGCCCAGGCATTCGCCCCCATCGCCCAAGAATTCGTAAAGGGCCATCGTGACACCCTTGCCCGCGAGGCATCCGACTTGGAAGCCTGGCTGCGCACCCGCGCCGACGACCTGTGTGGCAAGCCTGGGGCCGTGCAGACCGCGCTTTTCACCGATGCCACAGCCCAGGCCGCCTGGAAGAGCCTCAAAGAGCCCGTAGAACGCCTGGCAGCCTTTGCAACCGACGGTAGCAACTCACCCAAGGCTCGGGGCGAAGCCCACACCATTGTGAAGCTCTACCGTGACCGCAAAGACGACCTGAACCGTCGCCAAGCCCTAGAGGTAAGTCCCCCTGAGCCGCTCGGTATTCTCATGCTGGTGCCCAAGGCCACCCTCGGGGGCAAACCGTCATGAGCTTCACGCTGAACGATTGTAGCTTTGTTGGCCCGGCCATTCCTGAGCCGTTTGCCAAGTTCGACCTGGAGGCGTTGCTCAAGAAGAAGGCCCTGTTGCCCGATGCCAAAGGCGATGCCGGCCGCGAGTTACGCGACTTTTGGGAGTTTTACCGCCGCAAGCTACGTAACCTAGGTGACCGGGGCGGCGAAGTACGGGTGTTGAACCACGTGCTCGAACCGCTCACCAAGCCCTTGGGCTATGGGCAACTCACTCGTGAAGTGCCAGTCACAACCCGCGAGGGCGAAGAAGACGGCGGTTGGCTCTACCAAGCGGCAGACGGCAAGGCCCAACTACGCGCCTGGACCGTTGAAGCCGGCATTGATCTCGATGCCCCAAGCCAACGCGGCCACGCCTACCGCTTCTCCCCGAGTCGCATCGCCCAACGCGTGTTGCTCGCCAAAAACGAACGCCTGGGGCTTTTGACCGACGGCGAAGAGCTACGCCTCTTGTTCTGTGACCCTGCGCGCCCCGATAGCCACATTGGTATTCGCCTCGACCGGAGTGGTGGCTGGCGTGGCGTGCAGTCGGTGCCCGATTCACTGCGACTGCTCTTGGCCTTGGCGAGCCCCAAGGGCCTTGTGCACGTTGTTGAGCTTACCGAGCAAGCTCGCCTCACCCAAACGCGTGTCACCGCCAAGTTGCGGGAGCAAGCCAAGCGGGCGGTGCTCGATTTCATGCAGGAGCTTCTGGACCACCCGCAAAACTCCTTGCGGTTGGGCAGCATCGACGACCAAGCCGCGCTTGCGCGCACGCTGTGGCACGAAGGCTTGGTGGTCATTTACCGGTTGCTGTTCGTGCTCAAGCTCGAAGCCTCCAGCGACCCGGCGCGTGCCTTCAGCTTTGCCTCCACGAGCTTGTGGCGCAATTCGTATTCGCCCAACACAGCCCTGGCCCGCCACGCCCGCGAGGTGCTCGACCACGGGGCCGACACCGGCTCGGTATTGGAGTCGGGCCTACGCACGTTGTTCCGCCTGTTCTCCGAAGGGCTCAACTCAAGTGAGCTGAAGGTGAGCCCGCTAGGCGGCATGCTGTTCGGTGACAACGCCACCAAGTTTATCGACAGCCTGGTGTGGGGTGAGCGGGCGGTCGCCAAGTTGTTAGACCGCCTGTTGTGGACGCCCACCTCCGGAAAAGTAGAGCGTCAACGGGTGCACTACGGCCCGTTGGATGTCGAAGACCTGGGCCGCGTCTACGAAGCCTTACTCGAACTCGAACCAGGCATTGCCACAGAGCCGATGTGTCGCTTGCGCCGGCAAAAGCTCGAAGTGGTAGTGCCGGTGGCGCAAGGTGAACCGTACCGCGCGACTGCCGAGGCCACAGAAGGCGACGAAGACACCGAGGTAGAAGAAGCCGACGAAAGTGACGACGCCCCCGCAAAGAGTAAGAAGACCAAGGTCGAGTGGATTGAAGAGATTCTGCCGGGCAGCTTCTACTTGCGCGTGGGCTTGGGCCGCAAAGCCACCGGCTCGTACTACACGCCGCACGCCTTTGTGCGCTTCTTGGTGCAAGAGACGCTCGGCCCCCAAGTAGAAGAGCTGAGCCCACTCAAAGACCCGCGGCCGGCCGCCATTCTCACGTTGAACGTGCTCGACCCCGCCATGGGCTCGGGTCACTTTTTAGTGGAGGCGTGCCGTTACCTGGGCGACAAGCTCTACGAAGCCTGCCGCGCCTGCGACGACTTGGGCCTGCACGACCGAGTGGAAGAGCTGCCCGACCCCAACGACGAGCTGGTGATGTACCTGCCGAGTCGCACCCCAGAAGGCGAAGCCTCAGGTCTGGCTCAACGCAAAGCCTTAGCTATCGCGCGCAGGTTGGTGGCAGTCCATTGCCTCTACGGCGTCGACAAGAACCCATTGGCGGTTGAGCTTGCCAAGCTTTCGCTGTGGCTTGAGTCGTACGCCGAAGGCCTGCCGCTCACCTTCTTGGATCACCGCCTAGTATGCGGCGATTCACTCACCGGCCCGTTCTTCGACAAGCTCCTCACCTTTCCGGGCTCGGGCAAAAAGGTCGAAGGCTTGTTTGCTCAGCATTTGGCCGAGCGGTTGTCACAGACGCTGGCCACGGCCCTTGGCAATGTGCGTGAGCTTGAGAAGACGGTAGGCAAAGATGTGGCCGAGGTAGAAGCCAAGCGTGCGGCCAAGGCCCGGCTAGATGCCGACCTGGCGCCGTTCATCACGCTCGCGCGCACTTGGTCGGGCGGGGTGATGCTCGGTGAGCAGGCCGATGACAGTGCGTACGAAGACCTGGTGAAAGCGGTTGCGGCGCAAGAGGCCCTAGAGCCGTTGTTTGCCAATAGCGCGCGGTTGCGGGAGATGCGTGACGCCGGGGCCAATGCGGTTTCGTATGACCTTGCGTTTCCTGAGGTGTTCTACCCCGATGGCAGCATGAAGGCGCGCGCTGGGTTTCACGCGGTGTTGGGGAATCCGCCGTGGGATGCGTTGCAGCCGCTCGCGAAAGAGTTCTTCGCAGCCTACGACCTCCGTGTTCTCGAAGCGCCAACCAGAAAGGAGCGCGCAGCCGTTGAAGAGCGGCTTACTGCCACGCCAGAAGTTGCCGACGCCTACCGCGCGTACGTCGCCGCTTTTGACACCACAAAGCTGTCGCTCGACCGCCTCTATGTTCATGTGAACCGCCAGGCCGGAGGCGCACCTAGCGGCGCGGTTACTGACCTTTGGCAGCCGTTTGCCGAGCGCGCTGCTCAGCTTCTGGGAGCCAAGGGCGCGGTTGGAATTGTCGTGCCGTCGGCGTTTCACGCCAATCAAAGCGCGACAGGTATTCGGCAACTCTACCTGGAAAAACTGGCTCTTCAGTGCTGCTACTCGTTCGAGAACAGCAAGAAGCTGTTCGACATCCATGCCAGCTTCAAGTTCGCCAATGTCGTGGCCTGCAACACCGGCAATGCAACAACCTCGTTTGCATGTGCGTTCTATCTCCACGATCTCGAATGGCTGTTTCAAGAACACAACGCACTCCAGTTCTCGCGCGAGTTCGTGCTCAAGACCGGTGGTGACTACTACAGCTTCCTTGAGTTGCGAACGGCCACAGACGCTGCGGTTGCGGCCACTTGCTTTTCGCGCGCCGAACCGTTCGGGGTGTTTCGTGAGCGGTCGACCCTCCGGTTTGGCGAAGAGATGCACATGTCGAAATCGGCGCACCTCTTCACATCCGCGCCGACCGTCCTCAAAGATGATTCCGACCCCCGCGACCCCGAGGTTGCGCAGAAGTTACGGGAGCAAGGTTACCTGCCACTGCACGAGGGCAAGACCTTCCACCAATTTGATGACCGGTGGGGTGAACGTCCGCGCTATCTGGTTGCGCTAAGCCAGCTTGCCGACAAGGCCGGTTGGGTGAAGGCGGCAAGGTACTACCGATTGGCGTTTCGTTCGATAGCCAGCTCCACCAATGAACGGACAGTCATTCTCTCGTTGCTTCCCGCGGGCGCAATCCTCGGGAATTCGGCTCCGTGTGAGCGGGAGCCATCGGGGCGTCGGCTTCTCGACACGCTCTTTCTTGCCGCAACAGGAAACTCGTTCTCGTTCGATTGGATCTTGCGCCAAAAGAGCGCTGCAAACGTGAACCTATTCATCATCGATGGTTGCCCAGTCCCCAAGCTCGACACCCAACCCGAAGCCTTCCGCCGCCTGCTGGCCCACAACGCCCTGCGCCTCTCCTGCAACCACGCGGGCTACGCCGCCCTTTGGCAAGAACAACTGGGCCCCGAATGGCGCGAGCCGGGCACAAAGCCGCATACCTGGCCTGTGCTCGAAGGTGACGACGCCCGTTGGGCTGTGCGTGCTGCCATCGACGCGGTGGTGGCCGACGCCTATGGGTTGTCGCGTGAGCAGTACACTCATGTGCTCAACTCGTTTAGCCACAAGAGCTACCCCAAAGCCCCTGAGCTTTGCCTGGCCGGATTCGATGAGCTGAAGAAGCAGGGCCTCGACGCGTTCTGCAAGAAGCACGACCCGTACTGGGACATCCCGCTCGTGACCACGTTGCCGGAGCCGGTGATTGAGCTACCGATACCTACGGAAGGCGGGGAGGTTGCGGGCCCTAAGGCCGGTGCTGCGGGGGGCGATGGGGCCAAGAGTAAGACCCACAAGCCTGCGGCGGCTAGTCCGAAGAAGAGCAAGAAACAGGTGGCGGCGGGGCAAGGGAGTTTGTTTGGCGAGGGTGGGGGGAAGAAATGAAGCAACACCCGAAGTGTTTCAAAGGCCTTGATGGTGACCTCTTCCACCCCTTTGATGTTGGCGAAAAGGTTAATATATACAGCACCATGCGGTTTCTTTCTGTTTTGCTAATAGGTATTAGCAATGTCTGAGTGGGGCTTTTACGGCCGTCATGAGGAACTGAGTCGCCTTGCGGAGATCTTTGCGCGCGGGCGGTTTTTCTTTGTCAAAGTCACTGGGCGGCGCCGGATAGGCAAGACAACGCTCATCCACCGTGCGCTCGCCAACGTCGCTGCAAGACGGGTTTTCTATGTGCAAATCCCCGACTCGGGTCCTGGCGGCGTGCTCTCCGCGTGCCATGACGCCATGGAGGCCTTTGGCTTTGCCGCCGAACGTTACTCGCGCCCGACAACGTTGGCCGCGCTCGCTCAGAGCGTAGCGGCACTGGCTCGTGACGGCGTCGTCGTGGTGCTCGATGAGTTCCAATACTTCAACCGACAGGCGCTCAGGGAGTTCAACTCCCATTTGCAACGCGAGGTCGACCTGTTGCTCGCGCCCGGAGCTGTCTGCCACGGTGGGCTGTTGGTGCTGGGCTCCATGCACACCGAGATTGAGGCCCTACTCGACAATAAAGACGCGCCGCTGTTTCATCGAGTCACCGACGAAATCGAAATCAGGCATCTCGATGGTGGCTCGTTGCTGGAGCTGCTTCGCGCCCACAGTCACGGCGCTCCCGAGGAGATGCTCTTCTTATGGACGCTCTTCGAAGGCGTGCCCAAGTTCTACCGCGACTGCTTTGAGCAGGGGGTCTTGGCGGCGCCGCGCCAGCAGCTCTTGCGGCGGATGTTCTTTGAATCGAGCGCGCCGTTGCGGCAGGAAGCCGACAACTGGTTCCTAAAAGAGCTGCGCGGGCGTTACGATGTCGTCCTCAAGTACATCGCTCGGCACCCAGGCGCCTCTCACGCCGACATCGTTGCCCATGCGCGCGCCGCGAGTGGCGACGAGACCGAGCAAGTCGCTGGCTATATTAGGGCGCTCTCCGAACGCTTTCGCCTCGTGAGCAAACGCCAGCCAGTGTTTGCCAAGCCGCAGGCGCGCCGCGCCCGCTACTACCTCACCGACAACTTCCTCACGGCTTGGCTTTCGGCGTTGGCAACGCAGGTGTCGGCCAGCGCTTTCTCGCCCCTCGACAAGCTCATCGCTACGGCCGATGAGCGACTGTACGAACTGGAAGGCAAGGCACTCGAAAAGCTGTGCGGTCAACTCTACGAGGAACGTAGCCGCAAGGGCGTCGGTGACTTTGCGCTCACGCAGCGAATAGAGGGCTACTGGGACAGCGCCGACACCGAGATCGATCTCGTGGCCATCAACGACGAAACCAAGCAGCTGAGGCTTTGCTCCTGTAAACGCTCGGAGACCAAGCTGATTGCCGACGTGAGCAAGTTCCACGGCCACTGCCAACGGTTCCTGACCCAGTTCTCGCAGTTCTCGTCAGGTTACTCGGTCGAGCGTGTGGGCATTGCACCAACGTGCTCCGCGGCCACAAGGCAGAGCCTCGCTGCCGCGGGAATGCTCTGCCAAGACCTAACAGATCTCATGCAGGGGCTTTTGTGAGTCCGCGCGGCCATTGATCGAATGATGCACATGAGGGGGACAAATGCGGGCCAGCGGCAAGCAGCAACTTCTTGATATTTCGAGAGAAAACCTGGGGTTGATACAAAACGGACCACGAAACTGTACTGGCCTTGTATCAACCATCAAGAAACCCCTTATAAAACGGCAGCTTAGAGCGCCGCAAAACAGCCGCAATAGCGTCTTGGCAAACAGCCAGGCCGCAAATTCGGGAGTGCCGTCGTGACCCTTCACCCTGTCCGCGTTGTTGACCATGTCCTCGAAGAGTACCGAAGCTTCTTGCTCACCGAGTTCCGCGCCCGCGACCCCAAGCTGCGTGCTGCCCTCGAAGCGGCCATCGCTGAGCCACGCTTTTTGGCCCAAGACACCTTCTACCAAGCGCACCGGCCCTTCGTGTCAGGTACTGCCTGGAAAGAGCTGGGGCTCGATGCCCGATTGGCCGCGGTCATGGAAAAACGGTCGGGCGCAAAAAGCGCTTACCTGCATCAAAGTGACGCCATTCTAGAGCTGATGTCGCCCTCGGCCCGGCCCGTGGTGGTTACGACCGGCACCGGCTCTGGCAAGACCGAGTGTTTCCTGCTCCCCGTCATCCAGAACGCGATCGACGACGGCGTGCGATTCCAGAAAAACGGCCTCACTGCCATTCTCGTCTACCCGATGAACGCCTTGGCCAACGACCAAGAGCAACGCATCCGCGACTACCTTGAAGCGTCGGGCCATACCTCTGTTAGGGTGGAACGCTACGACCGCACGACGACCCAAGAGAAGCGTGCGGAGATGCGCCGCAATCCGCCGCACATCTTGCTCACCAACTACATGATGCTGGAGTACCTGCTCGTGCGGCCCTCTGACCGTGACGCGCTGTTTGCCAACCACCGCTGCCGGTTTGTGGTGCTAGATGAGGTGCATACCTACCGTGGCAGCCTGGGCACCAACATCGCCCTCTTGTTCCGGCGCTTGCGCGCGCATCTGCAAGACGCCGAACAATCATGGCAGGCCGAGACTCGCACTGACGCCAAGCGGTTCCCAACGCTCGTGCCCGTGGCGACTTCGGCAACCATCAAGAGCATGGATGAAGCGGGACGTACCGCAACCGAGGTGCGCAGGCTGCGCGACGAGGCAGTGCAGGGGTTCGTGGGCAAGCTCACAGGCATTGAGCCTGCGACCATTCGCGTCATCGGTGAGGAGCGCGAGCCGCTAACGGTGCCACCTCATCTCAAGTGGGCACCAGAGCCGGTGCATGTCGAGCCCACAGACAGCATCACTTCAGAGCTTGCGAGTCGTGTTCTTGCGCGCCTTGCTGGCTTGCCAGAGCACACACCGCTTTCTGACGTTATCGCCGCGTGCGGGCTGCTGTGGAAGTTGCACGAGCTATTGGCCAAGAAGCCCTTGGCCGTTGAAGAGATTGCCCAGACCATTATCAACACCGTACCTGAGCGTGCTGGGGCGGCACTGGAACTGGTGCGGCTTGAGGTCGAAGCGGCCATTGCCAGCGCCGCGGCACTTCCTGATGGCACACCCGGTGCTTTGCGCTTGCGTGCTCATCGGTTCATCCGTGGTGGTTGGAAGTTTGAGCGCTGTGTCGACCCCGATTGCGGGTGTTTGTATGGCTCAGGGCAAGAACAATGCGAGTGCGGCAAGACGACGGCGCCGCTCTACCTATGCCGAAGCTGTGGCGCCCACACGCTGCGCTTCTCAGGGCGCGAAGATCCAGCAGAGGCACCGCTCATTCGCAACAGCTCGCGCGACAACGACAACGAGTGGTTGCTCTACGATATGGAGGCACTCCAGTTCGACCCCGAAGACGATGACTATGCCCAGGGCGGCGAAACCGGCCGCAAGATGAAGCATCGCCCGGTAGTCGTCGGCTCGTTTGACCCGACAAGCTGTTGCTTTTCGACTGACCACCATGACTACGACGTGCACGCCGTGTTGGCGCCCGCGCGCAACAACTGCTTGGTGTGTGGTGCGACCGCAGGGGCCGGGAGCATCATTACGCCGGTGGCACTCGGGACCTCCGCGGCCGTGCGCGTGGTGTCTGAGGGTTTGGTCGAAGCCCTAGCTACCGAGCACAAGGGTGATACCAGCCACGATGGCAAAGAACGCCTATTGGTGTTTGCCGACAGCCGCCAGGACGCCGCTCACCAGGCCAGGTTCATTACCTATGCCGGCAGATACGACCGCATGCGTCGGCGGCTCGTCAGCGTGCTGGAATCGGCCAAGGGGCAGCTGACTTTTGAGGACGCCGTTCACCACCTAATGGCCGCCGGGGTGCGCGAAAGCGACAACCCGCATACCGCAGGCTTTACGCCCGACAAGTTCTTACCCCCAACGGTGAAGCACCAAGCCTTGGCCTGGGAAGAAGCGCCGCTTCTCGACGACATCTCAGTGAGCGGTGGCTACCGCGCCACGGTCTTCAACTTGGGCCTCGTTGGCGTTCGCTACGCCGACCTATCCAATTGGGCCGTGAGTAGCGAGGGCAAGGCGCTTGCTGCAAGTCTCAGCATCAGCCCTGCGCAGCTTCTGCACTTGGCGCGCACTCTCTTGGATGAAATGCGGCTTCGCAAGGCGTTCTCGCGCCCCTTGCTGCAATACCACCCCGACAGCCCCGAGTGCCCCGCGGCCGGCAAGTCGGCCGATTGGGAGCGGCGCATCAAGGTGCCCAACGGTTTTGCCTGTAGTGCCGATGGCAAACCGGAGGGGCATCTCGACCAAGCCGCAGTCGTGGATGGAGTGAGGCTGAACAATATCTGGCGGCGTGAGAAAGGTGGCGGCCGTGGCCCAAGCCTAGAGCGCAAGTTCAAGCAGATGATGGCAAGGTTTGGCGGCCTGCCCGACCCGTCGCGGGACGACCTGCTCCGGTTGCTGACGGCACTTACGCCGGGTTGGATCACGGCCGCGATGCTGCATGGCTATCGCAAGGCGAGCAAGTTGCTCCAGGTCAACGCCGATGCCGTCGAGCTTGTGCTGCTGAATCCTTCAGAACGATTCCGCTGTTCAGTCTGCAACGTGAAGATGCCGTGGTCAGAGCCAGGCGCGCCTTGCCCCACTTGCCATGGCAAGATGGAGCCGTGGCCGGCTGCTGAGTTTGAGAGCAGTCGCTATGTACAACGTATTCACAAGGGTGAGTTGCTGCCGCTCGTGGCCGGTGAGCATACGGCCCAGTTGACCGGGGACGCTCGCATTGAGCTGGAGGAACGGTTCAAAGCGCCACCCTCGGTATCACCGGTGAACGTGCTGGCGTGTTCACCCACGCTTGAGATGGGTATCGACGTGGGCGGCCTGGATGCCGTGGTGATGCGCAATGTGCCGCCTCGCCCCGACAACTATGCCCAACGTGGCGGCCGGGCGGGTCGGCGCAGTCGCGTGGGTGTGGTGCTCAGCTATGCGCGAGCCACTCCGCACGATGCCTATTTCTTCGACAAGCCTGCCGAGATGATTGCGGGTGAGGTGCCGGCGCCGTCACTGAGCCTCGGCAATCGTGACGTGCTCTTGCGTCACCTGGCGGCCATCGCATTCGGCATTTCGGAGCCCGGGCTCAAGGGCCGGATGGTGGAGTACGTAAAGTTCGAAGGGGAGCTGAACCAGCCGGCCATCGACGAGCTAGTCAGCGCTGTGAAGTCGCGGCTCCCGGCGGCGGCCGAGGTGGCGTGGCGAGCGTGGGGGGCGGAGGTTCTGACTCCGGCCGGCTTCAGCAAACAGGATGACCTTGAGGCGGCCTTAGGTGAGCTGCCCGCGCGCATTCAAGACCTGTTCGAGCGGGTCCGCTTCCAGGTAGTGCAACTGCAAAAGACCATCGAACAGTGGAGCCAAACGGGCGGGCTGTCGAATCGTGCGGCCACGGCGGCCATGGACCTGAAGCGCGCCATTTTGGGGCTACCTCCGGGCGGGCCCAAAGGGGCCATCGCCGAGGCCGACGACCGTAGCGGTGGCAACCCCATGCGTCGCTTCGCGGAGTTCGGCATCTTGCCGGGTTACGAGTTCCCCACCGAGCCCGCGACGTTGCGCTTGTTGGGTGACCGTCACGAAGAAGAGACGATTTCGGTTGAGCGCCGGTTCGGCATTTCTCAGTACGAACCCGATGCCACGGCGCATGCCCGCGGTCACCGCTGGCGCGTGGCTGGGCTTGATTTGTCGTCACCGTGGAACCCCAAGGCTGCGGAGCCCACGTGGCGCTACTCTTGGTGTGAGCAATGCGGGCTTCGCTTTGGTGCGCAAGAGCACGTTCATTGCCCGCGCTGCCATCACTCGGTGGGCGTAGCCAATGCCCTTCCGGGCTTTGAGTTTGGTGGCTTCTTGGCGGTGCGCAACGACACCCCGGTGCTCGAAGAAGAAGATCGCTTCGCCCGTGCCGACCGGGTGCGGGTCTATCCGCA
>JAKLEG010000250.1 GCA_022703175.1 Myxococcota bacterium
GCGCCAGTGTGTCCGCGCCATCAACCGGCGCATGCCCGGTGGCGACCACTTCACGATCGAGTGCTGGGTGACGATGTCATCGGCGACCGCGAGCATACAGGCAGAGGGCTGGGATCGGGGTCGGCTCAGCTTTTGGCTAGGAGGGGAGACAGCCCGACGTCCTGACAGCGACGACTGCTACGGGAGCCTGGCGACCAGTCGTCCGGTCTCGGGATCGATTCGCAAGGTGTGCCTCCATCGCGTGAAGTTAGCCTTGGTAGATGCTGCGACCATGCGGACAGCTTCGACAATTGGCCGCGTGCCAAGCGTCGTGCGGTCGGGGCTCTCTGCTGTAAAACGAGCCAACGCTTCGCCCCAAGCCGTACCTTTTGAGAATCTAAAACCCACTGCGAACAGCTCCTTGCGAGCAGCCTCCTCGAAATTTTTGGCGGATGACGTATTTGCAACGGCGAGAGCCAGTTTGTCGCGCAGAGTTGTCGTCGGCGGCTCTTCGCCGCGCGCTTTGGCCTGTTCGAGAACTAGTCGCCATGCCACCTCTGTCAACTCGGATACGTCAAAATTGGCGAATTCGAAGTCAGGATCGGACAGGAAGAAGCCGCCACAGAAGGTATCTCGCCTCGCCTCGCTGCGAACGGCCTTGACGTAGTCGCGTCGATCAGCGTCGACTAGGATGAAACTGAAGATGCCATTATTTTCGTCGGCATGTAGGGATTCGGCAAAGGCAATTCCTTTCTCGCACACCCGACCCGACAGGTTCGCGACCACCACACCTAGCTGGCTTCCATCGCTCAGGCATTCCCTGATGAAGGCGGCCTCGGTGTCCCCTTCAACGTACCAGCGTGCTGCCACTCGAAAGTCCTTGAAGCAGCTCCGAACAAAATCAGCGGCTGCTATGCGCTCGCCGTCAAGAAGTCGGGCGACACCATACTTCTTCTGCTTGAAGTCGAACGGCACGAAGCCATGGCCAATCTCGTCCTCCTCGCGAAGCTCAATAGCGAGAGCCCTTTCGGCGCCTCTGCGAATGGTTTCACCCATCAGCCGGTACACAAACGCAGAGCCGAGGGCGCCGTTCAGTCTCTGCCAAACCTCTGGAGCGCAAAGACGAAGAAATGTGTGCAGATCTCTGTTGTCGTCCAACCTGTCTCTGTCTCGGGCAGTGTTGGCCAGGAGCTTCTCGACATCGTTTTTGCCAAGAACGCTGATCATTGGCGCGACTTCGGCCCAATGTTGTTCGAGCGTGCGCCGATACTCCTTCTCGTGCATTCTCCAGGGGACTCGGAATCCGCCGAAGATATCATCCTGAACGCAGGGTTCGATCGCAGCAGCAAGGGTGGGGACGTCATTGACGTAGTCGACCCAGGCGGGAAAATCGGCGTTGCCAGTCCACAAGTTGAAACATCCCACGAGCATGTCTACCAACTTGTGAAGGCCTTCGGCGTTGAGGAGCATTTGGCTCTCAGCGATCCGCAGGCTGGCAAGATCCTTGAGTCGTCTGACCGTGAACAGCCTAAACTGATGAAAGTAGGGCTTCGCATCTAAGGGGAACTCCGAAAGAGTCCGCGCGGCACTGGCCCAGCCCTCGGGCCGGTGGGACACGCGGCGAACGTCGGCGAACACGGTCTGGTTGTTCTCCTCACTGAGCTTCTCAAACCCAGCAACGTTCATTTCTTGTGGCGATATGACGAAGTCCGCGCGCAGAAGTCCGAGGTGCCAGAGCAAGCGCAAACCATCGTAAGGGAATACTCCGGAGATGCCAACGCCCATCCCCTGGAGCCACTTGCCAAATGCGTCCAGCTCCATGAAATGATCGGGCCAGATCTCCATCCGTTTGTCGACCCAGCGAGCGTAGGTCAAAGGGTCAACGGGGATCTTTTGTAAGCTGCTTTCGCCCACGCGCAGGGGTCCGTTTCAGTTCCGAGGATGCGACAGCTGTGACATACGATAAGCCGATTCCACCGGAGGAGACGGCGATGAGTTACTACCGCCCAGATAGTTGCCACACCGAAGGGAACTCATTGCCCTTGTCGGGATCTGGTCGCCCGTGTTTCCGGCGTCGCGAGTCAACGCGGGCTGTTGCTGCTTGCATGTTTTCCAACTTTCATTTCCGGTTCCCGGCAAGCTAGTCGCTCAACTGGCGCTGCCTATTGTCTAGCTCCTCCCGCAAATCTTCAAGCTCCTCCATTATGTGTTCCAGCTCGCGCGTTCGCAACTCTTGGTCCTTGCGAAGCGCCCCCTTGAGTTGGCCTTCGTCCATCTTGAAGTCCACAGCGACTCCCGCCCTATCTCTAAAATCTTTGAGCCCCTCAAGCAGACTATCGAAAACTCGGATCTCGGCTCGATCGTCTGCAGTCTCGAATTCTTCGAAAAGGGCAGCATTCAAGAAAGTGCGCCCGCCGTGCTTCGTGAAGTAATCCTTGTCGCTGGTGATGAGCCAGTAAGCTCGAGGCTCGGGGAATCGTCGGGCCTGCTCCTTAACAAGGGTCAGAAATTGTTCCCATACCAGTTCGTCGCCGAGTGGATTCTTCACCTTGCCAGGGGGATGACCTGCCTCTTTGCGCTGTCGCGCAGATGATATCTCTAACGGCGACGCCTCCTTCGCACGCTGAAAGAGCGGACTCAGACCCAACGTCACCACGTCCTCCCCTCGAACGACAGCCTCCAAAGTCGTCGCAACAGCGCGGCCAATCCGTTCGCAGTGTTCCGCTCGAATATAATCCTGGTCAAGCATGCCGCTGGTCAGCTCCGAGTCTGTTGTGCATAACAAGTGCACGCAGCCACCAAGGGGCTCGGACTCGCCTCGCTTCTCCATTCCCGCAAACGCAGCAGCAGCGGTCTTCACGCTGTTGCGCACGAACTCCAGACGCACCTGCTCGGGTACGAAAACCTCGTTCTGCACGGAGACCACGGCACCAATACTCTCAATGGGCTGTGACATCCCGTAGATGCCGAGATACACATTCGCGTCCACCACGATTCTCTTCATGTGCGGGTTCTGTGCCATTCTAGATCTCGGTCGTGACGACGCCCAAGGGCTGAGGGGAGTCAACGCATACCCTACTTACACTGCAACGCGCCTGCAACACGTCCAGACGCTGTGGTGAGCGTTCCCGAAAAGCCGCCGTCCATGATGTTTCCCCACCCTGCCGCTGCGACCCGCCGCCCCCAGGTCCAAGCGGGGCCGTCACCCCGGAAAGTCATGCCCCAAAACCGCCGCCACTCGGTGGCATTCAGGACAGCGATGGCGGCTCACGCTATCAACGCCGTGCGCCGCGAACCGCACGGCCCACGCTGGCGACCCGGTCGTGAGCCGCACCCCAACGTCGGCGCGTGCTTTGCGAGCCCGCGCTTGCGTGCCTTGGTTTGGCGACAGCCACCGCTCCACGACAAGGCGACACCCGCAGCGCCGACAATGCAGCAGGGCAGGGGAGGTCTCCCGACCGCGCAGGCCCTCCCCAAGACCAGCCGTCATTTGGCAACCTCGAACACCACCCGCCACTCGCCGGCCTCTAACAGCTGGGCGCGCAGCTCGATGCATCCGAGTTCCCCGCCACGGGATTGGCAAAAACAGTTCGCCTGGTGATCCGCTCCGCGGCGTCGCTTGTACTCAGTTACCAAAGACCGGACAGCAGCGCTTCGCCGCCTCCGCTCAGGCCGGGGCCTCGACTTCTTGTTGCTGTCCGCCGTCCTCGGGCTCGATCCTTGCGTGGTCGCATCGAGAAACATGAGCACCTTCAGTCCCGCTGACCGTGCGTTGTCGCCCTCGATGGCGCGGTTCAGAATTGCCAACCCAGCACACCGGCGACGCTCTTACGTTCGCCATTTATGATGGGTGCAAAACCAGCGACGCTGGGCACCAAGCCGCCCAGAGCCGTCGCCTGACCCCCGAATCCGCCGCCCGCGCGGACCGTCGCTTGGGAATAGCTCACATTTCCCGCCCAACTCATCGCCAAACCGCCCCCGACAACCACCCCTCCGCCCAGCATCAAGCTGCTGGCTAGGTTCACTCTGTCGGAACTCAGGAGCACGACGGAGCCCACGAGAGACAGCACCGCCCCAGCGACCACCAGGGCCGTCCCACCATGGCGATACGAGCTGCCAACGGTCCCCAACGTCCCGGTGCTGAGCATCGTTTGGCACGCTGGTGCGTACCCGGCTGTGCACGCGTCCAGATTCAACCTCGTCGCGGCCTGCGGGTGCTTGGTCTGGATGTTCGTGGCTGTCTGATGCAGCAGTCGGCATTGAGTCATCTGACCGGCGTGGCAGTCCGCCGTCACCTCACGCAGACCAGCTTGTGCGTCGCGGCCCAGGCCCAGCGTTCCCATCACTAAGAAAACAGACAGAGTCTTCATCTCTTTTGACCTCGTTGAATGTCCGACTTGTGCCGATGTCAGTTGTTGCAGCCGCAGTCGTACGCGTAGAGGCAATCGCCGGCGCAGTAGCTGCCCCCGCAACAAACACTGCCAGCTTGGCATTCAGGTCGGCACTCGCAGCCCCCATCGTTGCATTCAAAGCCCGCCGCGCAGCCCGACCCGCAGTAGCCACCACAACCGTCGCTACCGCATTCCTTGCCGTTGCAGTTTGGAGCGCAGCAGAAGTTGTTCCCGTTGGACCCTTCAACGCACTTCTGGCCCGAGCCGCACGCCGTCGGGCATTGGGGTCCCGTGCAGTAGCAGGTCCCTTGTTGAGCGTCGTTTAGGCGACAGCCCGAGGTCCCGTTGTAGCCCGCTTTGCGACAGAGACTGCCGCAATCCTCGTGATCCCAGAACAGACCTTCTGCGCCATAGCTTGCCCCCGACCTGCACGTCGCGAGGCTTCCCGACGCTGTGCATTCTCGTTTCCCTTGGGTGCATGTCGTCGGTGTTTCATAGGTTACGCAAAGACAACTCTGGGTGCTCGCCTGGCAACCCGCAAAGCCATTGTTTGTGGCGTCCCAGGTGAGGCAAATATCCACACAAGAGAAGTCGGTGACCGCCCCCTCGACGCAGGTCTTGATATCGTATCGATCTATGCACTCAAGACCCTGATCCTCGACCGGCTCGTGGACGCATCGATTGGAACTGTTGCAGGAATCGGTCGTGCAGACGTTCTGGTCATCGCACGCAGCCGCTCCCCCACAACGGCCCCCGCAGCCGTCGTCGCCACACTGCTTGCCTGCACAACTCGGCACGCAGCAGTCTCGGGAGCAGCTCGTCTTCGTCTCTCCAGAGTCACAACGCCCATCACCGCAGCTGTGACAGTCTGCAGAGCAACTCCACGGGTTCTCGGCGGAGTTGCAGACGCCATCGCCGCAAACCACCGCAACGACGCACTCAAGGCTCTCGCTATCAGGATCCAGCCACCCATATCCGGCGTCGCACTCCGGACTACCATCCGCAGCCCGGTGGCAATTGTTTGTCGCCGTGCAGGCGTCATCCTCGCCGCCGCACCCCGCTAAGCCCAACATCATGCCCACCACAACCGCTGTACCGTTTAGGTCTTTCATGTAATGCCCCTTTCGGCTGTCCTTCAGCAGGTTTCGAGCCAACGCTAACTGCCGAATTTCTTTGTTGTTTTTTCTGCAGGTCTGCTCGCGTGTCCCAAATTGCAACAGCCTTGTCTCAATTTGGGACAGCTTGCGTTCGCTTCGGCTTCGTCTTGGCCGCACTGACCCCGGAGATCGACATCGTCGACTTGCACGTCGGGTAGCGGGGACAGCCCCAGAAGGGCCCCTTGCCGCCTTTAACCTTCTGCATTGTGGCACCGCACCCGGGGCACTTGGGCGCCTCAGCTCCCGAAGGCTTGGTTTGCGATCGCCAGTTGCACCCGTCGCACTTCCAAAACCTCCGGGGCGTGCCGTTCTTCAGATACTTTTGCTCAATGACCCGGGCGCCACAGAGAGGGCAGGGCGCCTTGGCAACCACGGGCGGGTCGACCTCCCGGGTGCCACCGCAATCCCGGTTCTTGCAGGCTGCGAACTTCCCGAGCTTACCGACCCTCACCACCATCGGCCCGGCGCACTTTGGACACGGCGCCGAGTGTTCGACCACCGCCGTGCGGTCCACGATGGAGTGACTTGATGCGTATTTCGTAAAAGCCGCGCCCGCACCCGCCAACAGGTCGTCGAAGGTCTCTTTGAAGGCCCGAAAGAAGGCGACTCGCTCGCATTTGCCGCGCTCTATCTCATCCAGCGCCTGCTCGGTGACGGCGGTAAAACCCTCTTCGGTTAGCGTCTCAAAACCCGCACGAAGCAACCCCTCGGCGGTGAAGCCGAGTTCGCACGGGTGCAGCTCGGACTTCTTCAACTCGACGTATCCCCGCTCGACGAGCGTGTTGATGATGGCCGCGTACGTCGAAGGGCGGCCAACGCCGTTTCGTTCTAGGTATTTGATCAGCGATTTGACTGAGAACCGGCGAGGGGCCTTGGTCTTGCCTGTCTTGACGCCCATGCGGTCGAGGTCCAACCGTTGCCCTGCCTTGAGCTCCGGCAGCAGCATCTCGTCCGGGGGAGAGTTGTCGAGACTACGCCACCCGGGCCGCACCAATCGTGAGCCCAAGGCAACAAGGCGCCACTGACAGCCCCACGGGGCAATGGTGACAACCATCTGCTCGAACTCGGCGGCGGCCATCTGGCAACGCAAAGCGCGGTCCCAGATGAGTCGATAGACCGTCTGCTCGTTGCCGCGCAGGGACTCCGCCTCGTCGTTCACCATCGATGTCGGTCGGATAGCTTCGTGTGCCCCCTGAGCCCCTGCCTTGTCGGCAAACACCTGCGGTTTGGCAGGTAGCAGGGCCGGATGATGGCTGGCCAGGTACTGCCTGATGTTCGCAACACCCTCGTCGCTCAGCGCAACAGAGTCCGTGCGGATGTAGGTAACCAGGCCCTTCTCGAAGAGCGCTTGAGCGGCTGCGGAAACCTGGTCTGGCGACAGACCTGCACTTGAACCTGCGGCCAACAGGCTGGCCGTCGTGAAGGGCGGCGGAGGGCGCCGGATTGCCGGTTTGACGTCAACCGACTCGACAACGTGAGTGACTCCCTCGGCTGCTCGCACGAGGGCTTCCGCCTCAACTTGCGAGCCGAACCGGCGAGGAGCGAGAGTTGCACTTCGCTCATGTTCTTCGGTGTTGTCGAGTTCGTCCTCGTCGGTAGCAGGGGCGCCACCGACGAACGCGGTCACGCCGTTCCTATAAGTGGCCTCAACCGTCCAGAAATTCGATGGCGTGAAGTCGCGGATGGCTTGCTCGCGGCTCACCACGATCCTCAATGCGCAGCTCTGCACGCGACCGGCACTTTTGCACCCAAAGCGCCAAAGTCGACGTGAAAGCTCCATCCCGAGGAGATAGTCGAGCAGCGAACGAGCACGCTGCGCGTCGACCAACCCCACATTGATCTTGCGGGGGGTGCGGATGGCTTTGGCCACGGCCGCCTTGGTGATTTCGTGAAATTCCACGCGGAACGGATTCGTAAGGTGGAAGTGCTCGGCGACGTGCCACGCGATGGCTTCGCCTTCGCGATCGGGGTCGCTCGCTAGGTACACCTGTTTGTCGGTCAGCGTGCCAATCTCGGAGCGCAACCGCCGTTCAACCTCCGGCTTTGTGACCTCGAAACGCTCCCGAAGCCACCCATCAGATGCGAGGTCCACGACGTCGGCAAACTCGTTGCCATCCATCGCAGGCAAGCCCCGCCAGTGACCCACGGTGGCCACCACCCGCCAGGCGCCCGGTTCGATTTCGCGCAGGTAGGCTTGAAGTTTCTTCACCTTGTTGGGCGACTCAACGACCAAGAGCTTCATGAGAACCCCCAAGGCCGATATATATGCAAACATATATATAAAAGGCAACTATTAACTTATGTTTTCCTCTTGTATGTCGTATTCTATATAGGTACTGTAGGACGACAGACGACACTGCGAGGTCCCGATGGCACGTTTCACTCAGAAGTTGCTTGTGATGCTAGCTCCGGCGGAGGCGTTCCTACTGCAGTTCCTGGCCGAGACCAGAAACGAATCCAAGCTCCAAGTGCTCAGAGATGCGCTGCGCTACTACGCCAAGCACGCCAACCCACAAGGCCTTGGGCCGTTTGAAGCCTATTTGCAGCAGCGGCTTGCGGAACTGTCGCCGGCACACCGCACACCGGAAGTTGAAAGATTCTCGCGCGACCTATGCAACTACTTGTACGGCCGGCCGGCCGGCCGCGTCCTGAATCTCTCTGGGGACTCGGGCTCCGTGATGAGCAAGCTCCCGTCTGTTGCATCCATACTCGGTTGAGGATAGGTAGATTTGACGTCCCGGCCTAAGAT
>JAKLEG010000251.1 GCA_022703175.1 Myxococcota bacterium
TACATGCGTTACGCAGATGGGTGACCCCGGGGTCAATGCTCGTGAGAACGCGGGGGTCAAAGGTAGTGAGAGCCGGCACTTCAACATTGCACGAACTCCTTTCAGGTTGACAAGAAACGGTAGAGCCACCCGATTCTTTGCCTATTCGCCAAGCCGAGCTCGCATCACCAAGCAACTGTTGGCGGTAGAAGTGTCTCTAGGGAGCCGACACCGGTCAAGCCGTAAATCAAAAGTCGGTTCCGGTCACACAGACAAGGCGCTTGACAGTCGGATCTTTTTTGAGGCCGCGCGATTTAGAGCACGCCAGGGGTACGAGTCATCCAAGGCCGCGCCTGTTCCAATTGCCCCGCCAACCGCAGCAGCGTTGCTTCATCGCCAAAACGCCCAACGAACTGCACGCCAATCGGCAAACCCTGGGCGTTCCAAAACAGTGGCACGGACATCGCAGGCTGGCCCGTTTCGTTGAACACCATCGTGTTGGCAGTGCGTTCGAGTGAGCCTTGTGCCAAGTCGTCCAACGCCTTCATCAGCAGCTTGCGCATGGGCAGTCGACGCAACAAACCCAGCCCAAGAAGCTCGCCCGGCTTGAGCGCCAACTCCCCCACCCGTACCGGCGGATAGGCCATCGTCGCCGTTAGGAACAGGTCGTGGTGGGCGTGGAATTCGGCCAACGTGCGGCTGGCACGATGCATGGCGGTGCGCGCCTGCTCCAGCTCATAGGCGCTCAGCGCCTGCCCCACCTGCGCCAAAAACCAGGTGCTCGGTTCGAAGTGCTCCGGGCCGATGCGCTTGCCCGCAAGTCGCGCGGCCTCAGCGACAAACCCGGCCGTACCACTGGCCACAACCGTCAGGTAGGCACGTGCCAGCACGGCCTTGTCAATCACCGGGGCTGCGGCCACGACGTCGTGCCCCAACTCTGCACAGAGCTGCGCAGCATCGTCTACCGCCGCCACGCAGTCGCTGTGGGTGGTGTGCCCCAACAGTGACGCAGTGCTGAACGCGATGCGCAGCTTCCCCGGAAGACGCGTCACCTCCTCTAAGTAGGGTCGCAGCGATGCCGGTGCCACATAGGGAGCACCGGGATCCAAGCCGCTGACCGCATCCAAGACCGCGGCACTGTCACGCACGCTGCGGGTCAGCACGTGTGGACAGACGAGCCCGTTCCAACCCTCCCCGGCGTCGGGTCCCACGGGATTGCGCCCACGCGTGGGCTTGAGCCCAAACAAGCCACACGCCGAAGCCGGAATGCGAATCGAACCACCGCCATCGGCGCCGTGAGCCAAAGGCACCATACGCGCCGCCACCGCCGCCGCGGAGCCGCCACTTGACCCCCCCGAGGTGTAATCTAAGTGCCACGGGTTGCGTGTCGGGCCGTGCAGCAAAGGCTCCGTGATCCCCAGAATGCCGGCCTCCGGGGTATTGGTTTTGCCCAACACGATGAGTCCCGCGCGCCGAAGCCTCACAATGATCTCGGAGTCGTGATCGGGCAGATACCCCACATAAGCACGACTGCCACCGGTGTAGGGGGCCCCGCGCAGCAAACCGTCTAGGTCCTTCAGTAGAAAGGGCACCCCGGTAAACGGCCCATCGGCAAGCGTGCCCGCTGCCTCCGTGCGCGCCCGCTCATACAGCTTGCAAATCACGGCGTTCAGGCGGGGGTTCAGTCGCTCAATCTGCGCCATCGCGTGCTCGACCAGCTCCACGGCCGACACCTCGCGGCGGCGCACCAAGTCGGCAAGACCCAGGCCATCGTAGCTTGCATATTCTTCAGGTGTCATGCGGCACTTTCTGGGGAAACATGCATCGTCTCCACCACCGTCCGACTGTGGGCCGTGCTAACGGACCAAAGCTGACCTCAGAGCGTCAAGACGACCTTTCCGAAACTCTTACGTCCTTGAAGATAATCCTGGGCCTGCCCTAATTGCTCCAGCGGAAAGGTCCGATCGACCACCGGGTGCACCGCACCGTCATCCCACAGACGAACGACATCTTTGAGAGCTGCTGCAACCGTCGGCTCTCGGGGGCCGACTTGCAAGATGCCAAAGCCACAGACGCTGCGCGAATCACGAATGAGTGTCAGGGGAAAAAAGACCGGAAAGCTTAAGAGATTAATGAGTGCGGCAAGCCAGTTTTGACGTCTGGAGACAACAAAAGAGCTGGCGCCGAACATGCACAGGCGCCCGAACCGCCCAAGCATCGCGTAACTTTTGCGCAACGAGCTGCCTCCCAAGGAATCAAAGACCACATCGAAGCCGCCGCCCGCGCCATGGATAAGCACCGTCTCGTTGGCGGTAACATTAGCAATCTTGTTTACCAACAGCGCCGCGGTAACGAAATTCACAGGAAAGGCAGCACCTTCAACAAACGAGCGTGAATCGTGCAGGCGCGTCACATAGTCGGGTGAGCAACTGACGTACTCGGCGTAACCGCCGTAGTTCGGTAGGTAAGCCGCCACGCGGTCACCAACATTGAACGACGTACGCCCCGACAACTCAGAACCTATCGCCACGATGACACCAGCGACCTCCGAACCGTGAACGGCAGGTGGTTTGGGCGATTCCGCGTGCAGGCCCTGGCGAATCAGGATGTCGCCAAAATTGAGGCCAACGGCTTTGACTTCAATCCCGAGCTGGTCAGGCGCGACAGTCGGAACAGGACGCTCAACCCACGCGAAGTTCGCCACTCCTCCGAACTTGTTGAGAACCATACAGCGCATTCACACGACTCCTTGAGCCCAATTCAGTGTCCAACATGCTGACAAAGCGGTCTGAGCACAAGGCACGGGCGGCAGCTTGGCCTACGGCAAGCGAATCACTTCGATCGGGTTGCTGGTCGATGACACGCGTAACCCAATTTTGACACCGGCCATGTCGTAGACGACGAAGCGACCATAGGTAGATGTGCCACTGGGTGTCAGCGTCTCAGAGCCCGCGAGCTTCTCCACGTTCCAAGTGGCGCTCGAAAGCCCTGTGACCCGATACAACGGCTTGCCAACTGGCACCGGGCAGACCCAGATCTCACCAGCGCTGTGCAGATAATGAGCACCGCCTTGGGACAACAGGTTGGCAGCGGTACCAGCGTCATTGAGCGCTTCGACAGTAAAATCGACGGCGCCGGGCCCGGTCAGGGTGATGATCTCGTGATAGCTGGTCCAGTCGCTGGCGTCGGCTGTTTCGGCATCGCCATAACGCACGCGTGTGGCCATTTGATCGCCGTGAAATGAGACCATTTGGCCGCGCTCCGGCAGGTCGCAGAACAGGCGGCTACCGCTGACAAACTGGATGCTGCTACTGCGAGATGGCAGCATCGCACCAAACGACGGTACGGTGGGGGTAGGATCCCAACCGGAGGTCTGCCAATCGGTCATCTCAGTAAGCTGCATGTCCCAGCGATTGACGTACCAAGAGGCCAACGGAAACAGAATCCGAGTATTCCAGCGCACCGCCGTGATGTAGCTGATGTCCCAGTAGCTGGTTGACCAATGCACCTTGGAATAGCTCTTGGTGTCCAGGTTGATCAGGCTCTTGGCATTGCCCGGGTAGAACAGGCCGCCATGGACGGGCGCCGGTGAGCCGACCTCGCTCATGACGCTGGGCGGAATCCACACCAACCCTTCATAGGTATGCATCGAGCCGGGCACACCTGTGGAGGTGGGGGTGTTGGTGCCGCCTGGATAACCTTCCCCAGGTACAAGCGCCGTGCCGTCCCACTTAAGCGCCGACGATAACGGTTGACGGTCGATCACCCGTGTGGCGCGTAAGGTGCGCCCAGACACCATGTAGACACCGGTTTCGGTCATCGAGGCATCCCCATGCCCGCCACCCGAAATGTACATTTCGTAAAGATCGGCATTCCACGCCGCTCCCCCCCACGCGTTGGTAATGTTGTGAAAACCGTCGATGCCGTAGCTGCTGGGGTAGAGCTCGGGTTCGCGTACATCCGCTAAATCGTTCTGCTCGCCCTGCACTGCTAGCCAACGCCCCAGCGGCAAGCCCTGAAACGCGCTCGGCAGTACGTTGTCATCGGCGTCACGCGCTGGAACCCACGTATTCGGCCCCAAATCCCCATGCTCCGGGTCTGTGCCAGCATTCAGGTCGGCACCTCTCCCATCACCCACAGCGGCATCGCCGTGCTCGCCGTCACCCGCTAGCGCGTCGGCGCCATTGCCACCCGCAGCTGGATCAGGATGGATGGTGCCACTCGTGCAACTTGTAACCGCAACCAACAACACGATCGCCCACAGGCAAAGCGCAGCTTTCATCGTACCCAGAGCCTAGCGGGCACGGCCGGAGCATTCAACGCCGCAGGCGAGGTGCGCCGCACTTCAATCAACCGACAGTATGATGCCACGGAGCGCCAAAGTGCTGACGCACAGGCTCCGCTTGTGGTGTGCCTGCGAGGGTATGTTATCGTGCGATCTGGATGGTTGCTGTAGATCGCCAAACGCTGCTTGAATTGGGTGTCGCGTCGACCTCGCTTCGGCCAGAGATCAGCCGTCGCTCGTGCCTGTGTGTGGTGACCGAAGGGCCCGACGCTGGCCGCGAGGCCGTGGTGACAACGACGCCGCTTGCGGTCGGGGCTGGTGCTGAGTGCGCGCTTCTGCTGTCGGATTCGCTCATCAGTCGACGCCACCTGGAGCTGTCGTTATGCGCCGATGGCATCCGGGTAAGCGATTTAGGGAGCAAAAACGGCACTTTCCACCAGAGCGTGCGGATTAGCGAAGCCACGCTGCCCTTTGGCGCCACGTTGCGCCTTGGGCACACCACGCTGCATTTTATCGAACGTCAACGTCCCCGCATGAGTCCAAGTGATCGCAAACGTTTTGGTGGCATGGTGGGCGACAGCCGGGCTCTGCGCGAAGTCTTTGCCATCCTGGAGCTTGCAAGCCCCACAGACGCCACCGTGGTGCTCCAGGGCGAGTCCGGGACCGGGAAGGAGGTCGCTGCGCGCGCCATCCACGACCACTCGCAACGCGCCCACGGGCCGCTCGTGGTCCTCGACTGTAGCGCGGCGAAAGAGCAGCTCATCGAGTCGGATCTGTTTGGGCACATTAAAGGCGCCTTCACTGGAGCCGTGAGCAATCGTCCGGGGGCTTTCGTACAAGCCGCGGGCGGAACACTGTTTTTGGATGAAATCGGAGAGTTGCCGCTTGCCGCACAGGCCCGGTTGTTGCGCGCTTTGGAGGAACGCACCGTCCAGCCACTAGGAAGCGACAAGAGCGTTACCGTAGACGTACGCATTGTGGCCGCGACCCATCGGGACCTAGCCGCCATGGTCGCCGCAGGCACATTTCGGTTTGATTTGTATCACCGTCTCGCGGTCGTGCATGTCTATCTACCGCCCTTGCGCGAACGCCCCGGTGACATCGAGGCGCTCATCCGCCATTTCTATGAGGGCCGCGGCGCCGCCGCTGGCGACATCCAGGGGGAGGGTCTCCAGCAACTCAAAGCCTATCCGTGGCCCGGCAACGTGCGTGAGCTTCGCAATGTTCTAGAGCGTGCCTGGGTGTTGTCGGGTACGACCGCGCCTCGTTTTACTGACCTGCGGTTGTGGCTCACCGAAGCCCCAACCAAAACAAACGAGCCGGCGCTCGATACCCACCTGCCCTACAAAGAAGCCAAAGAGCATTGGCTGTCGTTGTTTGAGGAACGCTACGCTGCCGCGGTGTTCGAGCTGCATCAGAAGAATCTGACGCACGCCGCCCTGCACGCAGGGATCGCTCGCCGCCACTTCCGGCGCTTGTTGCGAAAACATGGTTTGATCGCCCCATGAGCGCACAACCTGCGCGGTCGTGGCCGGAAATCGGCGGCTACCAGGTGCTCGACCAGCTGAGCTCGGGGGGCATGGGCGAGGTGCTGTTGGCTCGCCGGCGCGGCGCCCACGGCTTTGAAAAACTGGTGGCGCTCAAAACCATTCGCCGCGATCTGCGGGCGCGCCAGGACCTGCGCACGATGTTTTTGGATGAGGCGAACCTAATGGCGCGACTCGCCCATCCCGCCATCGCGCAAGTGCATGATTTCGGAGAAGAATCCGGAACGCTGTACTTGGCCATGGAGTATGTGGCCGGCCTGTCCTTCGCCGAGGTGATAACCCACAGTGGTGGGCCGCTGCCGTTCAGCGTGGCCGCGCGCATGGTCGCCGACGCCTGCCGTGGCCTGCACGCAGCCCATGAGGCCACCGACGCCGCGGGCCACCCATTGGGCGTGGTGCATCGCGATGTCAGTCCGCAGAATCTCATCCTCACCTTCGAGGGTTGCGTCAAAATCCTCGACTTTGGCATCGCCTGGCGACGTGATCGCGAGGCCCCGGCCACCGAATTCGGCTCCCTCAAAGGCAAGCCAGCCTACATGGCGCCAGAACAAACCGATGGGGGCAACCTCGACCGCCGGGCCGACCTGTTTGCGGTGGGCGTGGTGCTGTACGAGTTGTTGACTGGCGAGCGTTTGTTCAGCGGCGACACCATTTTTCAAGTGGTGCATGCGGTGCATCATCAGCCGATTCTCCCCCCTTCTGAACGCGTGGGTCAAATTCCCCACGAGCTCGATGCCGTCGTACTGCGCGCGCTTGCGCGAGAGCCTGGCCAACGTTTCGAAACTGCGGCTGCCATGGCCGCGGCGCTGGAGGAGATCCCCGCAGTGCACGCTGGCGAGACGCTTGAGCGCTTTGTCGATCGAGCGCTAGGTGCCGAGCGCCGTCAACACCAGGGCTACCTGCAAAGCTTGCTCGATGAGGGGGGGCGCTCACAACGCTTTGGGCGCCCCGCGGGACTCGTGACGGGCTCCGCCGCCGGAGTGGCCTCGGCCATGGCCGCAACACCCGTGACCCGCGACGAACAAGCGTTGGTCCCAGCATCACGCTCGTGGTGGCATAAGCGCCGCTACCAGAGCTTGATAGCGGCCACCGTCACAACCGGGCTGGTGCTTGCTGGCGCAGCCTGGTTTCGGACGCCTGTCACCACAACAACCGCGACGGCTGCGAAGTCTGTGGTCGTATCCCCCCCCGTCTCACCCACCGCACCCACGCGGGTCCCTGTGACCGAGGTACCACCGTCGGCAGGCCCCGCGGTTGAGCCGGTACCAGCACGCACCGTTGGAGCGCCAGCGGAGATGCCTAAAACCGTCGCCGCGACTCGACGCAAGCCCGGAACGCACCCACGAGCAAAAAGTGCGGCCGCAGGTGCCCTTACGACGTACGGTTTTGTGCGAGTGACCGCCGATCCGTTTGCCAATGTTCGCATTGATGGCGTGCTGGTGGGCCCCACACCGCTCATGCACCATTCCCTGCCAGTGGGAAACCACGAGATCGAGCTGTTGAGCCCAGACACCGGCGCCGTGTTGCGTCGAGAAACCATCAAAATCGCTGCCGAGCGCCTGGTGACGGTGCACGCTCCCTGAAAGCTCGGTGCCGACCCCTTCCCACTTCTAACGCTGGTACCTCACAGTCATCGTGACGCCGGCAGAGCTCTCCCAAGTGGTCCCCTAAAGTACCGGTGCGCCCCCAACCAGCGCTGGCGATAGAATTATAACCATTTGTTTTTGTTGGATATTATTCAATCTAATCGATGGGCTCGGGGACGTTCCGGCATGGCACTAGGCTTGCTTAGAACCCATGGCAAGGAGACGTACCATGATGACCTGGCACCTGGAGCTGACTTGCCTCTTCAAGATCTGTCTCGCCACTGGGCTCACACTTGCCACCTTGGGGTGTGACACCTACGTGTACGTCGAACCCGGCACTGCAACGCCCGCTGGCGACTACGACGCCCCCAACCAGCTCCCAGGCGATCCCTGCGTTGTGCCTCCCTGCGGACCAGCAGCAGGCGACCGCGATACCCAAGCCGACTCGGACACCGACCCCGCTGCCGACGCCGATGCCGGCGCCGATACCGATTCCCACACCGACACGGACCCAGTCGACGTGTGTAGCGCGGCGGGCGTGCTACAACTGTCGGGGAAAAGTGAGTCCGAGCTGAGTGCGACCCAGCTTTTGGCGCTACAGCAGTTGGCCGCGAAAGCCGATCTGGTGAAGGCCCGCTTCTGGGATGGCACGCTCTACAGCCTGGTACTGCGTCGCAGAAGTTGCCTAGCACCCGACACCAGCCTGCAACTGGACGACACACAAGACACCCTTGCGGGCGCCAAAGCGTTGTTGACCGCGCTGCAACCAGCCCTCGATTTTGATGCCACCAACGACCTGAGCAACCTCTCGGTCCGCCGAGACGACACGGTAACCTCCGCGCTCGGCACCCAGTATCGTCGCATCGAGCTTGCT
>JAKLEG010000252.1 GCA_022703175.1 Myxococcota bacterium
GCCATCGGCTGAGCCAGTGCGGATCCGGGAAGGGGGGACCGAGCGACCCGCCAAGCTCATCGTCGGCCTGACGCCGTTTCTTCCAGAACCTGAGCTACGCCGAGAGTTTGCGCCTCTGTTGGATTACCTGGGGGCCAAGGTCGGGTTGCCGGTGGAGATTCTCAAAGCCGAGTCGTATGTGGCCACGACGCGACTGTTTACCGATTACAAAGTTCATCTGGCTGTGTTGGCGCCGTTCGCTTACGTGCGCGCTAAACGCGATCACCCCGATTTGATCTTGCTTGCGACCCATATTGCCGACGGTTCTTCAACCTACGCGAGCTACATCGTGTCGCGCGACGATGCTCCTTACAACAGCGTCGAAGATTTGCGGGGCAAGCGCTTCATGTACAACGACCGCGCGTCAGCCAGTGGCTATCTCTATCCGCTCGCATACATGCAGGCCTTGGGTATTGTACCCGAGAAGTTTTTTCGGTCGTTGGGGTTCGCCGGTAACCACCAGAAGGTGATCGATTCGGTGCTAAAGGGTGAAGCCGACGCGGGCGCGGTGGCATCCACTGTGTTGACGATGATGCGCAACGAGAATCCTGAGGCGCGCCGTTTGAAGATTCTCGCGAAGACCGGGCGTATTCCCTACGATGCCTATTGCGCCAGTCCGCGTTTGGACCAGGCGTTGGTGGATCAGCTACGTGCGGCGCTCTTGGACTTGAGCACCCGCACTGAAGAAGGGCGGCGCGTGCTACAGGGGCTCTCGTCGATCAATGGTTTTGTGGCTGTGGGTGACGATCACTACGACGAGGTTCGACGCGTGGCACGCATGGTGGAGGGTAATACGACGCTGCCCTAACATCGGCCGGGGTTTGCGCGTTGCCTTGACTCGTCAAAGGGCGATCACTACCATCCGCCGCGCTGGACGCCCCGGATGTCAGGGGACGAAAGGACCAGGTAGACGATGGCGACGATGATCACCGAAGAATGCATCAACTGCGGCGCCTGCGAGCCAGAGTGTCCCAATGAGGCGATCAGCGAGGGGGATGAGGTCTTTGTGATCGACCCCGACAAATGTACCGAGTGTGTAGGCCATTACGACGAAGAGCAATGTGCCGCGGTTTGTCCTGTGGATGCGTGTATTCCCGACCCGAACAACACCGAAACTGATGCCATTCTCATTGCGCGCGCCAAAGCGCTGCATCCCGCCAAAGAGTTCGGCGCCAACTATCCGTCACGCTTTAAAAAAGCATAAGCGTCTTAGTCTTCGCGAAACGGATCGGCAAAGGCCCTGAATAACTGGGCTGCGGGGACGGCATCAGCATCGGCCAAGAGGTCATTGACGCGCTCGCCCGTTTGGCGCGTGATCGTCCCGGGTTCGCGTAGATTCATGGCAATTCGCGCCGGCCCTTTGGCAAAATAGCCAATCATCCAGAGTGTGCCATCGTTAGCGATGTGCTCCACGATGGCGGCCTGCGATGGCGTCTCCCCCGCAGCTTCGTCAGCATCAAAGAAAACGAGGTCGCCTGGGTTGGGCGATTCGGTGTGCAGCCAGTTGCGTGCTGACGCAGATCGATACAAGAGCGCCATTCCAGTGGCAGTGGGGTCGGACGCGAGTTCGGTCGCGATGAGATCGATGCCAACGTGCCAATAGGCCGCACGTACAAAACCGACAGGATCGGCAGAGAAGGTAAGGCCACGCGCGACAGTGGCGCCACCTTTCAGCATGGATTGGCTCGCCGCGACCACCTGCTGGCGGAGAGCTGCTGTCTCTGCCTGACCCCTCGGCAGCGAGGTGTGGAGCTCCGGTGATAAGGGCGCACCCAAGAGGGGGGGCGCGTCGCGAGCCCCACAGTGGGCCAAGAGCCCCCACCCCAACACAACCATGAGTCGCGAGTCCATCAACGTCAGCCCCCCCACCTCAATCGTTGCGGCGCCAGGCGGGGTTGAGAGCACGATGCTTCACCGCACCGAGCAGGTCGGGGACGCTCGTGGTGTTGGCCTTGTTGGCGACGAAGGCGGGAATGCTGCCGCCCGGATCAGTGTACAGCCAGTAGGTGACCTTGGTGTGCGTGGCATCGATGCGGTTCAGTTGCCAGTAGCCTTCGGCGATGGTGACGCGCACGACACCGTTCTTGGCCGCTGGACCTCGGTCGTTGGCTGGAACCCAGGAATGGCGCCACTCTCCCAGAGCAGGGTTGGCCGTGCGCGTGACGCGCAATGTGTAGTCGCGTTGGTCCACCAACGGCGGGTCGATGCGTTGGTACTCGAAATGACCGGTTTCATGAGGCGCGAGCACCCGCGCTTCAAGCACGTAGGGCATGAACTCGGTGTAATGTTCGATGTCGGCTAGCACCTCCCAGACGCGTTCGGGGGCGACCGCGACGTCGGTTTCGGCTTTGACCTCGCGGATGTTGGAGCCTGGCACGTCGCGTGCCCAGACACGTAGACCGTCGGCGTTCTTCACTTCATCCCACGGGTTGGTGTTGGCTGGGACGGCGAGGATATTCAGGGCCAGGAAGGTGAGCGCGTGCAGCATGGTGGCGTTGACCTCGCGCGCCTTTTACCGCGCTTTGGGGCAGGAGTCATCGATGAGCTGATAGTGCTCGAACAAACTTTCGCCGGCCACGCCGGGCGAGGGGTGATGAACCGACAGGTACGGATTCAGGACGTTCAAACCTAGGCGCGGCTTCATTCGGAGCACCACTCGGGGTATTGGCACGAAGCCACAGCCGGGTAACACTTTGGGCGCTTCATAAAATGGCACGAGTGGGTAGTTGCGGCATAAGTAGGGGCGGAAACGGTAGATGCCGCATTGTCCTTCCGCCGTGAGATGTTCACACGAGAAAATCAGCTCATCCTCTGGCCCACGACCTACGACGCGAAAACGGTGCGCGACCAAGTGGTAGCGACAGAAGAGCTCCAGGAGCCAACGCTGTCGTTTCACGAAGCGGGGTGGGTCGCCGACGATCTGCTGGCAACAGACACCGCGGTGGTGACACTGACCCGTGAGGACGAAGCGCGGGCGTTTAACCAGCCGAACCAGGCGCTCTGCCGCCAACTCTAGCAGTACGAACATTCGAAACAGTTCCGCTAGGAGTCTACGAGACAGGCGAAAGCGCGTGACCATCTCGAAGAAGAACCAGGCGCCAAGGAGGAGGGGCCAGGTGTTCACGGGGTGCCAAACGGCCAAACGCCAGGTCGCCGGAGGAGTACGTACGTTGCGCCGGGCCCACCGTCCACTTGTTGTGCGGTTGCAAACGCCAGCACGTGGGCTTTGAGCGGCGCCCGTGAGAGCCAGCGCGGTAGAATATCGCGTAGCACGGCGATACCGCCGGGCGAGGTTTTACCGCGCCCCGTGATGATCAACACGCAACGCTCGCCGTCCCGTCGGGCTTCTTGAATAAAGCGTTCCACCACAGTCTTGGCAGTGTCGCGCACCAGACCATGCAGGTCGAGGTGGCGATGAAACGAGAATTGACCTTTGCGTAGCTGGTCCAAGAGCTCGAAGCTGACACCTGGTGCGATGCCTGCGTGCTCCTCTTCGGTTTCGGTGTAGAGACGAAAATCGCCTTTCCCTTCCACTAGGCTTTGTAGCTCCAACACAGCCAGCTGTTCATCGTCGGGCAAAGCAGAGCGCTCGCGCTTGGGGGGCTCGATCCGGTTGGGTTGTTTGTCCAGCCGTGCGACTCCCGACATCGCGCTTCGGAATAGATCCGCGTCAGGGATGTTTTCGGGGGGCGGTGTCGCCACCTTTTTCACCACAGGGGCTGGCGCGGGCGTCGGCTTGGCCAAGGCCTTCAGTTTGCCGAAGGGGGTGTTGAACCCGGCCTTTTCACGTTTGCCCATGGTGCGCCTATGACAACATCTGCATCAGGTAGTTGACCAGGAGTTGCTCACTAAACGGCTGTGGCGCCTTTGCGTGGAAGACGCTCAGCTCCTTCAAGAAGGAGGCGGCATCTGGGTAGCGTTTATGTGGCTTTCGGTGCAGCGCTTTCTCCAAAATCTTTTCCAATTCTTTGGGCGCAGCCTTGTTCGCCTTGCGCAGGCTAGGCACTTTTGCCTTTTTGATGCGCAGCATGACGTCCAACTCGTTGTCGCCAACGAAGAGGCGTTGCCCGGCACACAACTCCCACAGAATGACGCCGGCCGCCCATAGGTCGATGGCTTGAGAAGGTGGTTGGCCGCCGATCTGCTCAGGCGACAGATAACCAAGCTTGCCCTTCACAGAGCCGGCCATTGTCCAGCCTTCTACCGCGACCAGTTTCGCAACACCAAAATCGCCCAGTTTGATGTTGCCGCTGGACGACACATAGACGTTGGAGGGTGTGACATCTCGGTGCACGATGCCGAGCTCTCGCCCACTCGGAGTTTTGGCGCGGTGGACGTAGTCGAGACCTGCCAACACGCCCATCACGACATAGGCGGCGGCAAAGGGGTCCATGATGTGGCTCTTCGCCGAAAATCGGTCAAAGATTTGCTCCAGGTCTTTGCCGTGCACGTACTCCATCGCCATGTAGTAGCGATTGTTGATCTCACCCGAGTCGTAGACGCGAATGACATTCGGATGCGAGAGCATCAAGGTCACGTCGGCTTCCGTCAAGAAGAGGTCCACGGCGTCGCGGTTGCGCTCCAGCTCTTGATGGAGGCGTTTGACCACCACCGGGGGCGTGTCTACGGGCGCGTCATCGGCGGTGGCGAGAAAGACTTCAGCCATGCCACCTTGGCCGATTTTGCGTAGCAGCGTGTACTTGCCAAATTTTTCAACGGGTTGTGCATCCATGACTTACGTGACCTTTGGAAGAGCGCGTGGGAGTCGCACTGTAAATGAGGTCCCCATCTCTCGGCTACTCTGGACTTCGATGGTCCCTTGGTGATCGTCCACGAAGCGCTTCACCAGCGACAAGCCCAGACCCGTGCCGTGAATTTTGCCTGCAGTAACAAATGGCTCAAACAAGCGCGCCCTAACCTCGGTGGGGATCCCAGGACCGTCATCGGCCACGCACATCTCCAGGCCGCTGTCGCGTTCGGCAAGGCGAATCACCAACTTACCGTTGCGGCTCAATGCTTCGGCGGCGTTCTTGGCGAGGTTATAGAGAATACGCTTGGTCTTGCCGACATCCACCCACACATGACCGCCTTGCACGTCAAACGTGAGCGCGATACCGCGCGGTTCGCATTGGGCTTGCAAGGTTTCTTGCGTCTCGCGTGCCAGCAATACCAGGTCGACCTGGCTGGGGTTCAACGCCGTGTCGCCGCGGGCAAACGCCAAAAGATCGGAGATCATGGCTGTCATCTCATCGATCTGCAACAGGATGCGCTCCGACCGCTGCGCGCGCAGGGCGGCATCGTTTTCGATGGCCATGAGCTGGGCAAAACCAGAGATGGCAGTCATCGGGTTACGCAAGTCGTGAGCGACGCCCGCAAGCATGCGACCAATGGCGGCCATGCGCTCGGTATCGATGCGTGCTTGTCGCTCGCGCGTAAGCGCCACGGCGCGTGCGACTTGGCCTGCCACCAGAGTCAGGACTTTCAGGTCTTCCAGATCATAGCCGACCGCACCGGTGGAGCGCGGCTTGGGGTTCAGCACCTCCACGGCGCCGATAACCCTCTGATCCCAAACCAGCGGGACAGCCAAGATGGCGTGTGCTGGGAACGCCAACGATTGTGCCAGCGATCTGTGGAAGCGCGGGTCGTCCTCGGGGCGGTTGACGACCAACGGGGCGCCATGTTCCGCCACCCACCCGACAATGCCTTCGCCCGGCTCCAAAACGGTGGTTTTCAGTTCGGCCTTACGTTCGCCAGAGACGCCGCGGAAGAACAGTTGGCCGGTTTCGCGATCGAGCAGCAGCACGCTGCCTGCGTCGGAGCGCAAACGCTCGCAGACGCGTACAATGATTGAATCCAACAGTCCGTCGAGGTCGGTCGATGCAGCCGCATCCTGTTCGAGTTGAAACAGCAGATCCAATTCGGCCCGCCGTCGTTCGGCGCGTTGGCGCGCAGCCTCAAGCTCGCGGTTCTGCTCAATGATCTTCTCGGCGAGCTTGGCGTTCTCGACGGCATACGCTGTTTGCGCGGCTATCGCATCTAAGAGTCCGATGTCCTCTACAGAGAACGGGCCGCCGCAATGATTCAGGACCTGAAGGACACCCAACAGCTCGCCAGCGCGCGACAATAACGGCACCGCCACGACTGAACGGGTGCGAAAACCGGTCTTTGTGTCGATCTCCGGATTGAAGCGTGGGTCTTGGTAGGCATCAGGAATGCAAAGCGACTCGCGATGGGCCGCGACCCAACCGGCCAAGCCATGGCCCAGTGCCAAGCGGATTTCGCGTCGTGCTTCACCTTCGGCGACCTTTGACCAGATTTCTTGGCTTTGGGGGTCGTAAAGAAACAGCGTGGTGCGCGCAGCGCGCATCAGTTTGGATACATGAGGGACGATGGCCTGCAATAGCGCATCTAGCCCCACTGAGGTTGCCAGTGCTGCGCCGATAGCACGCACCGCCTTGAACTGTTCCTCGATTTGACGCGCGTCGCTCGGGGCGCGTCCGTTAAGGCGCGTCGCTTTGCGCTTTGGCGATGTCGTCGTTGCCATTCCTGAACCCTTAATGAGCGGCACGCCAATGGGGGCCATGCCCGACATCCACAACCAACGGCACCGCAAGCGGCATCACCTGCGCCATTTCGTGCCGCACCAGTTCCACGACCTCGTCAACCTCGACTTCCGGGGCCTCCAAAACTAGCTCGTCGTGCACTTGTAGCAAAAGCCGGGTGTGCAGGCGACGCTCGGTCAGCCGCTGGTGCACGCGAATCATGGCCAATTTGATGAGATCCGCAGCCGTGCCTTGAATGGGGGTGTTCATCGCGATGCGTTCGGCGCTTTGGCGAACATTACCGTTTTTGCTGTGTAAGTCGGGCAGGAAACGGCGCCGTCCAGCGAGCGTCTCAACGTAACCGCAAGCCTTGGCGCGCTCGACCGTGGTGTCCAAGTAGGTGCGGATCCCCGGATAGCGAGCGAAGTAGGCGGTGATGAATGTGTGGGCCTCGGCACGTGAGATCGCGAGCTGCTTGGTCAGACCGAACTCCGACAGGCCGTAGAGAATGCCAAAGTTGATCGCCTTGGCCCGCCGACGGTCCTCGGGCGAGGGGTCCTGACCACCTGTGAGGACCTCGCGGGCGGTGCGGGCGTGGATGTCTTCACCGCGCTTGAAGGCGTCAACGAATTGCGGGTCTTGTGACAAATGTGCCATCACCCGCAACTCCACTTGCGAATAGTCGGCGGAGATTAACAGGTGCCCGGGTGGCGCGACGAACGCCTCGCGAATGCGGCGTCCGTCATCGGTCCGGATCGGGATGTTCTGCAAGTTTGGGTCGGAGCTGGAGAGGCGGCCGGTGGCGGTGCCCGTTTGGTGGAAGCTCGTATGGACACGCCCCGTGGCCGGATTGACCATGCGCGGCAGAAGGTCCACGTAGGTGGATTTGAGCTTGGTGAGTAACCGATGCTCCAGGATTACGCGCGGCAGTTCATGGTCGCGAGCCAACGTCTCCAGCACCTCTTGATCCGTGGAGTTGCCGGTTTTGGTCTTCTTTACGACCGGGTAGCCCAGCTTCACGAAAAACAACTCGGCGAGCTGCTTGGGGGAGGCGAGGTTGATCGGTTCGCCAATAAGCGTGTGGGCGTGCGCTTCGATGGCGGTCAGTCGACTCCCCAACTCGCGTTCCAAGCTCGCGAGCGCGTCGCGGTTGAGCAGGCACCCCTGTTGTTCCATGGACGCCAGCACCGGTAACAGCGGTAGCTCCAGATCGCGATACAACGAAGTTAGGCTCGCCGCCTCAATGCGGGCGGCCAAGAGCTGCGAAAGGCGCAAGGCCACATCGGCATCTTCGGCGGCATAGGCTGTCGCTTGCTCCAGCGGCACTTCATCAAAATTGCCGTTCTTAGCGACATCCTTGAAACGAATTGTTTCGTGCCCCAAGAAGCCGCGCGCCAAGGTGTCGAGAGAGTAGGACGCTTCGGCGGGGTTCAACACCCACGCCGCAATCATCGTGTCGTGGCCAATGCCGTTGAGGGTGAGGCCTGCGCGGTTGAATACCAACCAGTCGTATTTGAGGTTCTGGCCAACCTTTGCGATCGCGGGGTCGCTCAACACCGGCGCCAAGAGTTCGAGCAACTCAGCTCGGGGGAGCTGACGAGGAACGCCCAGGTAGCGATGCGCCACGGGCACGTAGGCTGGCGGTTCGCCGGGCACGGCGAGGGATACGCCGACAATGTCGGCGCGGG
>JAKLEG010000253.1 GCA_022703175.1 Myxococcota bacterium
CAGCGCTTTTTAATAGCTTTTCAGAAAAAGAGACAATTTCTCGATAGGCCGGAATCACCGAAGCGGGGGCTTGGACCTGGGGGGCTTCGGTCGCTGTGTCCAGCGTCGCGTGCGCCATGAACACGAAGCGACTATCGCCCACCTCCACGGTGTCACCGTTGCACAGCTTGATGCGCTTTTCCTTTTTGCCGTTCACCAAGATCGGCCGCCCGCGCCCAAGGGAGGCAATAACAAAGAGCTCTCCTTCGCGCAGGATGTGGGCGTGGTCGTCGGCCACATCTTCCCCCAAAAGCGGCACATCCGAGGTCGGGTCGGTCCCGAGGCGGGTGATGTTTTTGAACAGGGGGATGCGCTTATCGGTTTTCGTCTCAACCAGAACGGCCATCTGCGTCACACTCCGAATCAAGGCACCCTACGCAAGCGACATGACCTTGCGCAAGCGTTACTCAACGCTAGTTAGAAACTCACGTTCAACACCAGGCCCGGCGGCCCGTGCTGCGCCTTGGTGAGCGGAATTTCCCGCACCACCTCTGGCGCTTCGATGGCCGGCACGAAATGGAGGCGCGCGTGAAACACACTGAGGCTCCATGACAAGCCAAACAGCGCCAACGAGCCGTATTGCGCCACCGTCAACACCTGCACCAACTTGCGGTCAGCTTGGGTGTAGTCCCCGACCGCGCGTTGAACGTAGGTGTAGCAGGCAATATTCACAGCCAACATAGCCACTTGCGACAACGCGAACGCCACACCCCAGGTGGTCATACCGTTTTGGAACTGCCCGAAACCAAACGGCAACAGCGTGCCCAACTCGGAGCGTTCGGTGATGCGCCGCTCTATTTCCCGCTGTAGGCCGGGCTTGGGGGGCTGTTTCAACTTGGCGTCCGAACGCAATTGCCGGATGACGTCCAACTCGGCCTTGAGGCCTTTGCGAATCTCTTCAAACAACTCAATCACCGGCGGCGCAATTGTAAAAGGGTCCAGCTGATAGTCGGGCTCGACGTGTAGAAGCTTAGCGAACTCCTCGCCCACCAGGTCCAGGCGGTCTTGCAGATAGTAGGCGAGGGCCAGGTATTTGCGTGCTTCGATCACCTGCTCGTCGGTGATGAGCCGCATCGGATAGAGCAAGCCGCGCAGCGTGTCGGCCGCCTGTTCGTAGTTGCCGTAGGCGTATTCGTTCTTGGCACGGCGTAGCTCGTCCTCCACGGCTGCGACATCGGCAGCTTGAGCTATGAGCCATGAGGCCAAAAGGTATCCCAACATAGAGCCTATCGGTTACTAGGGTGCGGACTTTTGAGCAAGCGCCACCGACGACGAAGCCGTACTTCTCTATCGAGCGAAACACGCGGACCGTAGCTGCGTCGAGTTGGTCAGGGCAACCCTCGCGTGATGGCCTCGCTGGATCAAGGCAGATCCGCGATGTTAGGCTGTTCCATCATGATGAAGTGCCCGTTGCTTCGATATGTCACCCTCGCCGCGCTCGGCTTGGCGGCCGGGTGCACCGAATCTGTACCTGGACCTACGGCGCGAACGCCCGCTGATGTCGCTTGGGCGCATGGTGACGACACCAGTCACGGTGACTCGGCAGCGGGCGATCTCCCGTTGGCACCCGATGGCGGTGACACCCAAGGCAGTGATGGCCAGGCCGGCAGCGACGCCAACGCCGGTGACAGCAACACAGGGAGTGATGCGGCTATCGACGGCGATACCGATGTTGCGGGGGACAGCGGCGGTGACCTCAAGCTGCCTGCCTACTTGGTTGCCTTCGGGGTGCCGTCCAACACCACCGCTTGGTCGGCCGATGGCGGCGAGGTGTGGGTGGACGTGCGCATCAACGACGTGGCGGCGCTGGGCAGCGATTGGCGCCTGATGATGGCGACTTACACCTACGTGATCGAGCAACTGCGCGGCAGCGAGCTGCCCTGGGCGCTTAGCGACGGCGATCTGCTGCGCTTTCATGGCCCCGACTGCAGCTTCGACAGCGACGCCGTGATGGCCGACAACAATCCCGACCGCTGGGACGTGCGTGGCACCGAGCCGTTTTCACTCAACATTAAGCACGGCTTCTTGTGGGTCGAAACCGCCGACGGTCGCATGTTGGACGGGGTCGCTTACGACACGGGGCGCAACACCGGCAACTGGTTGGGGGGCGTTGCGGCCACCGCCATCGCCGATGGCGTAAGCCAAGGGGCCTGGGATGCCACCACGCGCGCCGCCGCGTTTATGTTGCCACACGCCGACGTTGAGTATGGACGCTTGCGTGAACCATCTCGCGATGGCGCTAGCGCGGCCGATTGGGAGGTGCGCGGGCGGGTGATGCCCGACTACTATGTTGATGCCCATGGCAAAACGGGTGCCGAGTTGAAGTTGGCACTCAACCGGACCATTCGTGGCCATACCGTGGTGGCTTACGCCGAGCTGCCCGCGGCGTTTCACGTCACCGATCGGGACCCTAACGACTCGACCCACGTCATCGATTTCTACACCGGACAATCGACATTGAACGACTTCAATCGCGAGCATATCTGGGCCAAGTCCCACGGTGGTTTTGGCGACGAAACCTATGCGGGTTATTCCGACCTGCACCATCTGCGCCCGGCCCGAGCGGATGTGAACAGCGCGCGTTGGCACTTGGATTTCGACAACGGTGGCGAGCTGTACAGCGACAGTGGTTGCCGCGTGTTGGCGGGTATCTCGTTTGAGCCGCGCGACGCCGTGAAAGGGGATGTGGCGCGCATGATGTTCTACATGGCGGTGCGTTACGAGGGGGGCGAGTCCAACATGCCCGACCTAGAGCTGGTGGAGGCGATTCCGTCGCTGCTCGACAGCCAAGGCAATCCCAACAACAACCAACACATGAGCACACCGCACTTTGGTCGGCTATCGACGCTGCTTACCTGGCATGCAGAGGATCCGCCGGACGCTGAAGAACGTCGCCGCAACGAGGTCATCTTTACCGATTATCAAACCAACCGGAACCCGTTCATCGACCACCCGGAGTGGGTTGCCGAGATCTGGGGGGGGCCGGCTTGGCCAGGGGACTAAGGGCTTGGTTGAGCAGCAGGTGCGGGAGCGGCAACGGCGGGCGCGAGCGGAGCCGAACCATCGTCACCAGCGGCCTTCGGCCGCAACGCTTCCATGTCAGTTTTAGCTTTGGCGGCGGGGACTTGGCTTTTAGCAAGCTCGGCCTCCGCCGTGGCAACTTGGCTTTTGAACTCGGCGAGCCGCGCCGCATCGGGGCCCTTGGTGCGGGTGGCGGCCTCATACTTGGTTTGTTCCAGGATGGCTTTGGCCACAGCAATTTCGGCTTCGCCGACCACCAGCAGTTGTTCAATATAGTCGCGCTTGGCGTCCCAGTATTTCTGCACTGCCAACGCCTGTTCATGTTGGACCTTGGCATCCTCACGGGCCTTTTTCGCCGGGAGCATCTGGTCGGCATTCTTGGTTTCCTGAGCTGCCTGGAATTGCAGCGCTGCGATTTCTAACGTCGCCTGATCTCGGTCAATGGCCAATGCCGCGATTTTCAGCTCTCGGTCCACGGCCACCAGAGCCAGCTTTTGCGCGGCGTGTGCCGCCTCGCTGGCCTTCAGAATGGCGGTCTTGGCCTCGACCTGGGCGCGGTCGTCGTCGCTGATCCCGGTCAACTCAGCGTCAGGCACCACCAGCGCGGGGCGGTGGGGGGAACAGATAGCTGCAGAGCAGGTGAGTCCGAGAAGCACAACATAGACTTGCAATTTCATAGCGGGCTCCTACCGGCCGTCCCAAGGGGACAGCACAATTTCAATGCGACGATTCAACTGCCGCCCATTCTTGGTGGCGTTGCTTGCGGCTGGCCAAAACTGCGATTTGCCCACGGCCGCCAGGTGACTTGCGTTTACCCCTTGGGCCTCTAAGAAGCGGACGACGTTGGTGGCACGCGCCACCGAGAGTTCCCAGTTGGTGGCGAACTGCTTTTCGAGATCTTTCGCGATCGGCACGTCGTCAGTGTGACCTTCGACGTCAATACGACGGTCTTTCACCTTGGCTAAAACCACCGAGATCTTCTTGAGGGCCTCCAAACCTGAATCCTTGAGATCGCTCTTGCCGGAATCAAACAAGATGCGGTCGCTCAGGTTCACCGTGATACGCTGGCCTTGGCGCCGCACCTCGATGAGTTTGTCTTTCATCTCCTTTTCGAGACTCGAAACCAGGTCTTCATAGGTTTGGTTCTTGGCCGCCAGCACCGCCTGTTGGCTCTCCAACTGGAGATTGCGTTGAGACAGCTGCCGCACCTCTTTCAATTTGGCATTTACCGTGCTTTCAAGGGCGGAGACATTTTCCTCAAGTTGCCCTTTCTCGGAACTGAGCTTGAGGCGTTCGGCCGCCAACGCCTCCATCGAGGCCTGCAGCTCTTGGAGGGCCGTCTCCAGCTGCTTTTTGCTGGTGTTCTCGTTTTCCAGCGCGTCGTAGCATTTTTTGGTTTCGAGTTCCTGCATCCGGAACTGGCTCGCCGGCACAACGCAACCGGTGAGTCCGCCGACCAGTATCAATACGAAGGATCGTGTCATTCAGGTTCGCCTCTGCGTCAGTCATGCCGCCCTTGGCAGTGCATGCCAAGCCAAAATATTGGGCCAAGCACCTACGGTTCGAGCGTTAGCGTTTGGCTTTCCCCGGCGGTAAACTGCAGGCGTCGCTTGTAATCGACGCGGCCAGGCACCGCCACCGTGACGTCGTAGTCGGTGGGCGATATATCCATACGCACAATGATCGGCTCATCGCGGGTCCATTGGTCCACCGGGACGCGGCGACCGGCCACGTCGATGACCGCCCCGTCGGGGGCACCCTTGATATAGAGCTTTGCTGGCTGCGGCACCATGCGTACGGGCACCACGCCGCCAGGCGGCTCCGTGTCGGAAACGATGACGTTCATTTCGTTAAGCTGCGCACGGTCGTTCACGAAACGCAGGCGATGCTTGCCGTAGGCCAACGTGAGTGGGAACGTTTTCATCGCGTTCTTCACCACCGGCTCAGGGTTGTCGTCTAGATAGGCGGTGACCCACATGCCAGCGGGCTTGAACTCCACGGTGCGACTCTTCAGCGTCACCACCGGCGGTGGCGGCACCACCGGCTTTACCTCGGTAACACTGACGTCCAGTTCCACAATTGGCACCGCGCCATCCTCCGGCACCGTGAACGTCTGGGTCATCGTGCGTTTGCTCCCCACCAAACGCACATGGTGCTTGCCCGGCGGCAGCTCGGTGGTCTCCACCAACGAGACGCGGCGTTTTTCGAGGTGGTCGTTGACGTAGAGGTCACCGGTGCCTTTAATCCGGAACGCGACCCCGCGTTTGCGCGCTGAGCCTGGGGCATTCTGATCCCCGGCTGCCTCGGCCTGTGCCTGGGCGGCTGCCTGTCGTTGCGCCTGCGACCAGAGCCAGGCCTCAGTGACGTAACTCCCCACGAGCGTCACGACGATGGTGCCAATCAGACTGGAGCTCGCCACCACCGCGACGCGCCGTCGGCGTCGCCTGCGGGCGAGCTTCTTTAAGAGGGAGCGCACCTCGGTGTTGTGCGGGTCCAGGCTCAACACCCGGTCGAAGTCCTCCACTGCGCGACCGTTTTGTTTGGCTTTTAGGTTTGCTTTGCCAAGTTTCAGATAAAGCTGCGGTAGGCGAGTGGCAAGCTCCAAACCAAAGGCCGTCGGGTCGGTAAGCAGCGCGGTCAAACCTTTGGCTGCATCGAGTTCCAAGCGTGCCAACTGCGCATCCAGCTCTTTGATCAACGCTTCGACAGTGGCGTAACGCTCTTCGGGCAATCGCGCCAAGCACTTGCGGATGATGCGCGCGAGTCCCGCATGAATGTTCGGATTCACGTACTCGGGTGGTTGATACTCGCAGGCGGCAATGCGTTTCAGCAAGGCGTGTGGTGTTGGGCCTTCGAACGGCAACTTCCCGGAGGCTAACTGGTAGAACATCGTGCCAAACGAAAAGATGTCGGCCCGGGCATCGGTGGCGGCGCCATCAATGTATTCCGGTGCCATGTAGGCTGGGGAGCCCAACAGCGTCCCGGTGATTGTGAGCGTGTTGGTGTCCAGCATACGCGCAATGCCGAAATCGGTGAGCTTGAGCGAGCCATCGCGGCCTACCAGGATATTCTCCGGTTTCAGATCGCGATGAATGATGCCCTGACTGTGCGCGTGCGAGAGGGCGGCGGCAATCGCGCGGGCCAGCAGCAAAGAGGCCTCTGGCGGCACAATCGGCTGGCGCCGAAGCATGGCGGACAACGCTTCGCCCTCAACCAGTTCTGTGACAATGTAGCTTTGGTCGGCATCCTCGCCGGAATAGTCAAAGATCTCGATGATGTGCGGGTGATGTAGCCGGGCTACCGCGACGGCCTCGCGGTGGAAACGCTCGCGGGCCTCGGGTTGCTCAGCCAAAAAGCGGTGCATGACTTTAATTGCCACTGGCCTGCGAAGTTGTGTGTCCGTGGCGCGGTAAACGACGCTCATGCCGCCTTGGCCGAGCTCGCGCTCGATCTCATAGCGACCGAGTTTGGTGCCCGTAAGCCCCGCGGTCATGGCGTGGCAAACTCCTCGGGCAGAGGTGTCGGTGTTGGTTCGGTGGGCACGATGGTCTCAGGAGCTTTGGGCACGCTCAGCACAAATGCCGCACTCACAAGCCAGGTGCGCGTCTCATACTGTCCCTTGACCGAGGGGGTGTAGGTTGCCTTGCCGGTGGTGCGCCGAGTCGGCAGAGCGTAGTCAAAAGCCAACTCCAGCGTGACGCCAAAAGGCGAGCTGAGGCTCATTCCTGCGGTGAGGTGGTGGCTGTCGGCGTCCGGAAAACCCGGCTCTAGGCGTTTGGCTTTAACCGGCGAGGGTTCGTAGGCATAACCGCCGCGCACCGCTCCCAGCGGGTGTTGCCATTCGATGCCGCCCCGTACGCTTAGTGTGTTGCGATAGTCTCGCACCCAGCGCTTCTCCGTGGCGTCGGGCAGCGTCATCGTGAGGGTGTCTACGGTGGACCAACCGGTGTACGCGGCCTCTGCGTGCGCCGATAGCGTGCGCCAGAGCGTGTAGCGAGCGCCCAATACGGCCGCATAGGGCAGCGTGAGCGACATGTCGGCGTCACCATCGGCGGGCAAGGCAGGGCGGATGTCTGCAGGGCTGTCGAGATCGACGGTGCCCGAAAAGTGCAGTACTGTGGGCGAGGTCAACGCCAGTCCCAAGCTCAGGGGTGCCAGCGGCGCCGGGTTGTAATGCATCCCTAGGCGACCGGCCACCCCCCAGGCGGCCCCCCCCCACTGGCTGCGGGCGATCTCGTCGCCGAAGAAAATCGCGTGATCGCGCTGGGCCGTGGCCCGCACGATCTCGACAGTGGCACCTAGTCGTAATCCTTCAATCCAATTACGAGCATCCAACGCCGCGGTGGGGCCGACGGCCAGCGTGAAAAAATCTTCCGAGATCGCCAGCGCGCGTCCAGGCGCGCTCTCTGGCCAACGCGTGTGCAACGCATACGGGGTGTAGAGCCCCAACCCCACCTCCCAAACATCCGTTAGACGATAGGCGACAAACAGCGCTGGCAAGGTCGACAGGCTGGCGTCGGCGTGGATCAGGGTGTCGGCAGTTTCTTCGCGAAATAGCGCGGTCTGACGCTCCAGGTGACCGCCGACAAACAGGTCGAGCGCCCCCAAGGACGACAGCAACGCCGGGTTGACGGCCAACGCCGCCGCATCGTCAGCGCTCGCGACCCCCGTATGCCCACGACCCATCGCCGCGGGGCTTTGGGAGGTGATTTGGAACCCGGCTGCCGCGCTCAGGGTCGGCACCAGGGATACGCACAGCAAGCTAAGCAAAAGGTATCGCATGGTGGCCTATAGATTATTTACGAGGAAGGTAAGGGCGTCGCGCTGCAGCTGGCGGGTGCCATGCGCCGCGGCCGCGCTGGCATCGGCTGGTAGCAACAACGATTGGTGGACGTAGCGATTGCTGCTGGAGGTGGTGTAACGGATCCAGACATGCTGGCCGATGCTCAGGGCGGCGGGCGTCGGCGCGAGGGTTGCGCCCGAGGTATTGGCAGCTGCCACCGCCTCTAGCCCCAATAGCGTCCCAAGTATCTCGGTGGCAACGTTGGGTACCACCGCGTCGCCAGCGACCTCCTGCACCAACACGGGGCGAGCCGCTGATTGTAGGCGCGCGACAAAATTGGCGCCATCGGC
>JAKLEG010000254.1 GCA_022703175.1 Myxococcota bacterium
CGTCACGGCCAAGGGGGGGTTGGGGCTCGCGGATGTTAAACTCCTGGCACTGTTGGGTCTGGCGTTAGGTCCGGTGGCGGCTTTGACCATTCTGCTCTTGGCTTCGGTTCAGGGCTCGGTGATAGGCATTCTGGTGTTGCTGATGGGCGGTCATAAGCCGCAGGTTGAGGCTGAACCCAAAGCGGCGGCACCCGCCCCAGAAGCTCGCGACGCGACCGAAGCTGATGAACCCGCCTGGACTCCGCCACCGCGTGCAATCCCATTCGGACCGTTCTTGGTGTTGGGCGCCTTTGAAGTGCTGCTGCTGCCGCAATGGTGCCAAGATCTGCCCCACACCATCGGCTCGACCCTTTTGGGGCTTTTTTCGTGAGACGTCAGTCCCTGCTCATCACCGCGCAGGTGTTGGTCGTCTGCTTTGTCGGGGTGTTGCTCGGGGATTTGGGTTTTCTGTTTTGGTCGATGCATGAGCTTGCGCAGTCGCGCTTGTTGACCCTCAAGAACACCGCCCAACAGCTTGCCCTGCTGTCGGCCGCGGGGCCGTCAAGCGCGCCAGAGCTGACCGCGGTGGCCAAGCAGGCTGAGGTCGAGTTCACCGTGCTTTGGCGCGATGGCGAAAAGCAGAGCACGTTCAGCGTTCCCCCCGTTGTGGTGCACGTGGAGGGGCGCGAGCGCTACGTGCAGGGCGGGTTCGAGCACGTGGTGCTCACGTTGCCTGAGGCACTGCCCGCCGCACAGATCATCGTCTCCCGACCACTCTTGGCTGCCTCGAATCAGGTGTTGGCGGTACAGCAAAAGGTGCTCTGGTTTGGCGTGAGCGTCATGGTCGTGATGGTGCTGTTGTCTTGGTTGTTTTTCCGGCGCAGCGTACTGGAACCCTTGGATCGCCTGATGGCGTTGGTGCGCAGTGCCGATCGCAAGGGCCTCTCGGAATATGAGCTCACCGCGCGCGGGGATTACGGTCAGCTGAGTCACGGCATCATCTCTATGACGCAGCGACTGGAAGAAGACCGCGCTCGCATTGCGGCGCAGCTTGAGGAGCTTACGCGCGCGCACGCCGAGCTTGGTGCGGCCCAGGAACGCCTGGTGCGGGCAGAAAGGCTCGCTGTGGTGGGGCAGTTGGCGGCCGGCCTGGCGCACGAAATCGGCAATCCGCTGACGGTGTTGATGGGCTTCGTCGACGTCTTGAAGGGCGCGGGCGTGACCCCGACAGAGCAGCGCGATGCCCTTGCGCGGATGGGCCGGGAGCTCGACCGGATCCATGCAACTGTTCGGGAGCTCCTGGATTTTGGCCGAGCGTCTACCATGGCCGAGGGCGCGGGCGAGCTGTGCGCGGTGTTGGAGCATGTCGAGCATCTGTTGCGCCCCCAAGCACGCTTCCGTGGTGTCACCCTCAGTGTGCGGGGGCCGGCGCAACCGGTGCTGGTGCCGCTCGACCGTATGGCGTTGACCCAGGTGGTGTTGAATCTCTTGCTCAATGCCGCCGACGCGGTGGCGGGTGCTGGCCAGGTGTCGTTGGACGTGACCTGCACGACCACCTCGGTAGCTTTAGTGGTGGAGGACTCGGGTCCGGGTGTACCGCCGGAGCTCTGCACGCGTATCTTCGAACCGTTCTTCTCGACCAAACCCGCCGGGCAGGGCACGGGGCTTGGTTTGGCGGTGGTCGCCCACTTGGTGACGGCCGTGGGTGGGGACATCCAGGTTGAGACCGCAACGCTTGGCGGCGCGCGTTTTCGCGTTAGCCTGCCGGTGTTAGCACCTGCAGCGCAATGAGCGCATAGACCAGCCGCAGGTTTTCCAAGCGCGAAAACGGTAGCTGGCCAATGATGTTGGCTGGCGACAAGGGCAGGGGCAGGTCGCGGATCGCTTTGGCTTCGCGCTCGTTCACGGCGGTGCGAACATCTTCCAAGGTCTCGTTACTTTGAACGAGCGGCGTGTCCATCAGGTTTTCGAGAAGCTCCTCCAGTCGAGCTTCGCCAAAGGTGCGACGCAAGCCTTCGGCGACAATCATCGGGCCGGTCCAGCTGGTGCCGTGGGCCTTTGGGATATCCAGCGTGGCATTGAATCGGTACTCACCCACGTCCCATTGGAAGGTGTCGTACAATTTGGTTTCGAGTTGTAGGTCCAACGCGAACGACAGGTTGCGTTCGGTCAAGGCGCCCATCGCGACCAAGATCTCGCCCTGGTGCTGGCCCGACTGCTTCATTTGAGCCACTGACGCCTCGCATTGCGCCTCGTTGATCAAGCGTTCCCGCAGCAACACTTGGCCCAAACACTCGCTCACCAGGTTCGATTTGACGAGGTATGGATCGCCTTCCCGCAGGTAGACGATCTTCTTCACGCCTTCACGGCGTAACAGCAATCCTCCGGAAGCACGTTCATGCCACAAGTGTCCCATCAGCGCCGGCACGGGCATTTTGGCGAGCGACCCTTGGAGCAAGAAGGCGCCTGGCTTGAACGCCTTGTGGACGGCGTTTTCGACCTCGCTTTGTTCCTTTTGCGTCGAGGTGTCGATGATCTTGGGGTTGACCACCTCGGGTTCGGGAGCCGCGACTTTGCGTACGTCAGGTTCGCGTCGCGCCGCTTTGGGACGCGTGCGGGCAGCCGGGGGGAGCACGGCGTCCAAGAGTTCGGTGAGGGAGGCATCGAGCTCGGTGTCGGCGGGTTTGGGGGCCGATCTCGGCTTTGGGAGCGGCGTCAGGCGGGCTGCGGCCAACGGTTTGATGGGAGGTAGCAGCTCCAACATGGCCAAATCGAACTCGCCGGTGGTCATCACCGGATCGCGCGGCAGGTACGGCGTTGGTTTGGGATGTGTTGGCTTCGGTTCAATCGATACGGCCGAGGCGGTGGGCGTCGACAGGGGTTCACGATCGCCCATCACGCGGTGTACCAGGTCCAACAAGCGTTCGGTGTTGATCGGTTTGTCTAGATAATCGATGACGCCAAAGCGGCTGGTCATCTCGGCGCGGTGGTTGCGGCTGCGGTAAATGCCGGAGAGCATCACCACCGGCAGCTCCTTCAAGCTCGGTTCCGCGCGCAGCTTCTCCATCAGCACAAAGCCGTTCATGTGCGGAATGAGCACATCTAGAATCAGTAGGTCGTACGAGTGTTTGAGCAGCTCCGGGAGCACCTGTTGGCCATCACGACAGGTGGTCACGTCGTGGTGGTCGCCAGTCAAGAGATCGCGAAGCATCTCCTGGACAGCGCGGTCGTCATCCACCACCAGTATGGTCGCCATGCGAACTCCAGGACAGTCTCAACCCGAGCGAGAGCTTGACCCCGCCGCCATCATCCTCCATGCGGCGCGAAACGCCAAGAATTTGCCCGTAATCTAGCGCAAATCGATGATGCGTGTGCCGCCGTGGTCGGGGGTCAGGTAGCCCAACACGCCGTCCATGTCGAGGCTACCAAAGGCGCCCGACAACGAGGCCGATGGCGTTGCGTGGCCTTCGCCATCCAACGTGTACACCGCGAAGTAGCCTGGGGCCTCCGATACATAGAGGCGGTCGCCTGAGACCGCGAGCCCCGACATCGCTTGTCCTGCTTGAATTGGCGCGATCTGCTCTAAAAACTCCGGTTGTCCGCTCCTGTCCAACCGGAACGTATAGACGCCTCGGTGACCAATGGCGGCATAGGCGTTTTGGTCGTAGGCACCCAGTGCGACGATCGACTCCAGGTCCGTAAGCTCCATGGGCAAGGTCAACGGCGCACCAAGCACGGCTGGGTTCGCTTCGTCGGTAAGCGACAGCGTCGTCACCGTGAGAGTATCGGCGCTGTAGTCGTAGGCTACGGCCCAGGCCAACTCACCAAAGATCGCCAGACGTTGGCACGGGACGCTCGCGCCGCCAATCTTGGTCGGCCGGGTTAATGACGCGCCTTTTTGAAGAATCTCAAAGCCGTGGTTCTGCTCGTCGGGGTTCTGGGCGCGACAGACATAGATCCGGCCCGGCGACACCGCGACATCAAACACGGTACCAGCGGGGGTGTATTGGTCCAAGTAGGTGATCTTGAACGCCTTGGCGCCTGGGGTGGTGTAGTCGCCCAGCTCAAAGGTGCCAACGTTGGCGTCGCCTACACCTTGGCTGCTTGTGCCCGGGCGATGTTGACCACTCGTGTAGTAGGTCCAACCGTTTTGCACGAGCCGTTGTGGGGCATCCAACTCGTCGCGCCCTCCTGCGTCGGTGGCGTCGTCGTAGTCGAAGTTGCTGGTGCGTACCTTGGAGATGGCGCGGATCTGGCCGTTGCCGCCGTCACCGTCCAGTTGGAAAAACAGCTTCTGGCCGTAGTGCCGCATGTTTTTGGCCCAGCCAAGGCCTGGATAGTGAATGCGGTTGGAGCGCACCGGTGCGCTATCGTCGGCGACATTGTAGATGTCCACCTTGTCATGACCGCCGACGACGATTCGGCTCAGGAGATCATCGACAAACAAGCCGTCGTAGCCTGTGGCGATATCGTTGACGACGCCGAGCTTGAGGGCGCTTAGGTCATCGGTGAGGCTCCAAATCGACAAGCCGTTGGCGCGCGAGGTGACGTACATCCGGCTCTTTGCCGGATTTTGGTAGGGATACGACATTTGGAGGCGGCCGCGGCACAGCGTTTCGTCGTAGCAGCTCTGGCCGCCCCACGCTGATTCATACAAGCTCCAAAGGTAGACCGGGTTTGCTGGGTTTACGACGTTGTACATCGCGATGCGGTTGTCGTTGCCGAAGCGCATCGCCAAGCAGCTGATACGTGCGGTTTCGCCGCACAAGCCCCAGGCGCCATCATACGGGCGGCTGGAGCCAAACCAGATGTGACCCACGTAGGCGCCGGTGACAGGGTTAAAGACCGCGAGGTAGTAGTCGTTGCTGAAGGCTTTGCGAGCCAGCGCATACAGGCGTTGCGCTTGCAGGTCTTTCACCAAGCCATAGAACAAGAGGGTTGTACCCACCCATGGGATATCGACGCCGCTGATGGTCAGATCGGGCGCAGGGATGCCGCCGCTCATTGGCACCGGCAAGCGATCAATGACACCGTCGTGCGCGTAGAAGAGATAGCTGTTGCTGCCGATGAGGTTGTCCCAGGTGGCGTAGCGGTTGATAGATGGATACCAATCGGCGTTGGCATGGAACTCTTGGTAGTCGCGCTCCACCACGTTGGGGAAGGTGTCCCAGTCGCACAAGGCTAGGTCACCCACGTAGATCTCCGAGCCAAAGACCTCAAACGGACCCACGCACTTCGGGTAGTTGAAATCGATTTCGCTTTCTTCCCCGACCAACATCGGTGTCTGCATGTCGTTGATGCGGTAAGCCTTGAGCGCGCCGGTCTCTAGGCCTACGGCTGCCTGACCCTGCACCGAAAAGTCGCTGCGGGCGGTGTCACTAAACAGCGTGCCGGCCAGCCGCGGGGTATCACCGTGTATCAAGTCAAACACCACCAGGCCGTCTCCCAGGCAGTACAGACGCGTGCCTTCCACCGCGGCATCCTCGCAAGCCAAGCCTGGCGTCAGGTTGCCGGCCAGGCGTAGCGCCTCTGGGTTTGAGACATCCACCAGGTAGGTTCCGGTGTGTGTGAGTACGATCAGGTAGTTGGCGATTTCCAACATTTTGAAGGGGGCTCCGGCAAAGCTCATCGAGCTCAGACGTTGGTTTGCGCCCGTGGTCGGGTCAACGCGGCGGGAGACCAGTGTGTCCGCATCCAGATAGAACAGGTAGGGTTCTGTGTAGATGATCTCGTGGGGGTTCCCTAGGTTCGCAAGCTCCACAAGTTCGGTGCACGTGCAGCTGGTGTTGCCGTCATCGACACAGCGCTGTAACGAGAAGTGCGCTTCCAAACCCTCCGAGTGATCGTAGAGCAAACCATACAGCGCGCCGCGTACCCGTGATTTGGCGAACGCCATCATCGGGGAGGTTGAGCTGGCAACCCCCTGGAGCGAGCACAAGGCGCGGTGGCTCAAGGTCGCCGGCGCGGGATGGGTGGTGAACGCCAAAAGGTCGATGGTGCCAGGCTTGGTGTAACCATCGTACGAGCTTGTGCCGCCCACAAAGGTGTGGCCGTCACTTGCAAGCCCGAAATAGGTCAGGTCGCTGTAAGGCAAGGTGGCTGGCGTGAGTGCGCCGGTGTCCAGGTCGACCAAGCCAATTGCGAGGGGGTACGCGGAGTTGTAGTTTTTTGCCGACTGCGAGTAAGTCACCACCGCGTGCTTGCCTACGCGCATGAGGTCCGAGAACAACGTATTGCGGAAGCTGTGGCTACTCTTGAGCCGCGGCTGCGCAGGGTCGGCCATGTCGAGGCGCATCCAGTTCAGGTGGCTGGCGTTGCCCCATTCTTCGGTGTCGAGCCCGGTCATCACCACGTCGCCGTCATGTACGAACAAGGCTTGGGTGTTGTTGTAAACGTCGGTGCGCGGCGCTGCCGACGAGAACGCGGGCAGGCTCCCCACTTCCAAGAGAGATTGGTCGGCTTGGGTGGAAAAGAAGTGCACGCCGAAGCCGGTGGCCACCATCACGCGCTCGCCGTCCCCGCGGATGGCCTTTAGGCCGCCTGCCGCCGTGAACGTTGCTTCGCCGAACGTCCTGGGGGTGCTCGGAACAGCGATATCAATCACGCGAAGTACGGAGTTCGCCGAGAGTGTGGTGACATACACCAGTGCATCCAAAGTGGTATTTCCAGATTTCAGTTGGCGGATCGCGACAACGGCATTGGCGCCAGTACTGAAGTTCTCAGGCGTGTTGTGATATAGACCGTCATCGGACATGTCCATGCCGTCGAAAGTCACGGCGCCTATGTGTGTGGACATGGCCCGCCAGCCGTTGTCGTAAAAGGCTCGGTTGCCAAAAAACGTCGTGGCGTGGGTCGTGCTCGCACCAAGCAGCGTGATCGCCGTCGGCTGGGTGACGTCAAACAGCTGCAGCGGTTCACTGCTCGTAGGGGACGCTGCCCACAAAAGGCTCACCGCGCCGCTGCCGAAATCGTGTTCTTGATAGCTCAGCAAATTCGGTGTCAGATTCGCGATTCCTTGGAGCTGCCCGCGCAGGGTAGGTGTCCGACCCGCCGTGACGTCGTAGATTGCCACCCGTTCGGGGCCGCCCAAGTAAAGCAGCGTCTCGGCGCCTACCTTGCGCAACGCGAACGCGGTGTACAGGCGCGCCGAGGCAAAAGCGACAAAACCTGTGGAGACATATTGGGGTCGGCCATCCACCACGTACTCGCGCAGGCGGCTGACGCCGGTGGCTGACAACACAAACAACTCGCCATCTTGCACCGCGAACTGGCTGGGGACAGCTGTGGGGTCGCTGGCGTAGGCGCTGCGGTCGAGGGGCATAAAGACGCTCGGCGCAAAGCTCACCGCGCTGGGGTCCGTGATGTCGAAGCTGTTGATGCCGAGTGTGGTGCGTAGGTAAGCGCGTTCGCCTTCGAGCGCGGCGTCTACGATGCTGCCACCGACAAAGCCCAAGAATCGTGGTGCCACATCCCCCATTACGCTTTGGGCTTCGCCTGAGAGCGGGCCCTCTAGGCCGCCTTTGTCGACTGCGCTCATCGCCAGGTAGACCGAGGCTTGGTCGCTGATCCCCGACAGCCGGGTGTTGCGCTCGGAACCGTTCACAACCAGTGGTGAGGGGCCTTCGACTGCGAAGCGCCCCGTGTATTGGCCCGGGAAGTTGCCGTAATACAAAAGGAAATGGTCTACGTCTGCGGCGGCGCTGGGTAGCCAGGAGACGCTCAGCGTGCCCAGGCGACTTACCACCCCGGTTAGGTAGGGGGCCAACGGCCCCTCGGAGTCGTTTACCACCACCACTTCGGCCGGACTCGAAGCGTTGCTGGCCGCGTCCACCACGCGCACCGCTAAACGGTTTTGGGCATTCTCAAGCAAGTCAAATGTGAAGCTCAGGGTGCCCTGGGGAGCATCGGTCCAATCCTCGTAGGCGCCGCCACGCAGCTCAAAGTGTAGGCCGCCCGACGAAGGCGCCGGGTCGGTGGGGGCGTCGAGCACATTTACGGAAAAAGTCAAAAGCGAGGTGATGGTGTCTCGCTCCTCCAAGCGCGGCGGCTCTGGCAGGCGAGTGTCCAAGAAGGCGCTTTCGCAATCGGTGACGACTTCACTTTCGTCGGCGCAGGTGGCGTCGGAAGGCGTGCTTTCGTTCCCGGCGCCGTCCCGCACGCGCGCGCACACGGCTTTGCGCCCATCGCCCGAGGTGAGCAAAAAG
>JAKLEG010000255.1 GCA_022703175.1 Myxococcota bacterium
TGCTCGCGCGCAACCTAGGCATTCCACTGGCGAGCATTGGCGGCGACGTCGCGACGGCTCTCAAAGCCCTCACCGGCCAGCAAGTCGTTCTGGGGGTGAGTGGTGGAGGCCGCGTGGTACTGGGCCCCGCAAGCGCCTTTAGCCCAGCGGAGTTGAAACAGGTCGTGGAGGAGCCGAAGGCCAGCGCACAGGTCTTCGCAATCGACAGCCAGCGACTAGACCTCGCAAGCTTCGCCGTTCAGCCGCTCACTGCCATTTCCGAAGCCGACACCGGTGTGCGTGTAGGTCCCAAGGCGGGCGAGTTGGGGCGCTTGAAGCGTTTGTTTGGTGACCGTGTTTCAGATGCCGCCGTAATCCCGTTTGGTGCCTTTGTACGGCACGTCGACCGTCCGGGTCCGGATGGCGCCCTGTCGCCATTGGCGCAACTCATCGCTGGCTATCGCGCGGTTCAGAAGCTGCCGGCCGACGCTGCCGAGGCAGAGATGCTACCCGTGCTCGCACGCTTTCGTGAGGCCATCGCGACACTGCCATTCCCAGACGGTTTTGAGCGCGAGGTGGACCAAGCTCTTAGGACGCTGGGCGGGGCCAACGTCATCGGCGTATTTGTGCGCTCTGACACCAACGTCGAGGATCTGAAAGACTTCACCGGCGCCGGATTGAACCTGACCGTTCCCAATCGCGTCGGACTGCGGTCTGTGTTGCAGGCCATCCGCGAGGTCTGGGCTTCGCCGTTCGCTGAGCGCTCCTACCGCTGGCGCCAACGCCTGCTGACCAACCCCGAACACGTCTACCCTTCGGTGATCTTACACCGCACTGTGCCCGCGGAGATGTCGGGCGTGATGGTGACGACCAACGTGGAGGGAGGCGGCACCCCTGGGCTCACGGTGAGCACCAGTGAGGGGGTCTCCGCGGTGGTAGACGGTGGCGCCCCAGAAACGCTGGTATTGCTCCCCGACGGCAGTGTCACGCTTTTGGCCTCGGCCCGCAGCGCCACGCGCAAGAGCATTCCTAAACCCCCAGAGGAGGGCATCAAGGTTGAGCATGCCAGCGGCAAGGAACCATTGCTGGGTCCCAAGGAGCAGGCTGAGCTGCGCATGCTTGCCCAAGAGGTGGCCGAACGGATCCCGGCCCGTGCAGGCAACCTGCCGTGGGACATTGAATTCGGCTTTGTGCGCGGCAAGACCTACCTGATGCAGATCAGGCCGTTGCGCCTCTCCCGTGCTGCACTCACGCAGCCGTTCTTACAGACCCTCGACCAAAATTCAGCATTGCCCACCTCTGCCCTCGACCTAAGCCAGGAGCTGCCATGATGACGCGCTGGACTGTGACCTCGTGGGTGATGCCAAGCCTGTTGGCTATGGGCCTGACAGGTTCGGTATGGGCCTATCCGACCGATGAGTATCCGCGTACTCAGATTCGACGCCTACAGTGGCAGCACGAAGTCAACCTCGGGGTCCGCAAAGGCCGCAAACTCCCGGCTGGGGCGCAGTGGTCGCACGACAAAATCACGCTCACGATGACCGACGAAGGTAAAGACTACCGTCTTACCGGCGAAACCCCGAAAGACGCTGAGCTACAAAAGGGGCTGGAAGAGATCCTGCAGCGCAATGCCTTCCGCCGCTACAATGTCGCGGTGCTCGACCTGACGGACCCGAAGAACCCACGCTACGCTGCCGTGCACGAAAATGAGCCACAGACGCCTGGTAGCGTAGCAAAATTGTTGGTCGCGGCCGGCTTGCTGAGACAACTGAGACAGCGCTTCCCCGATGATATCTCGCAACGTGAAGCGCTGTTACGCCAAGTGTTCGTGGCGGCCGACGACTGGGCTAAAACCGATTCACATGAAGTCCCGGTGATCACCGGCGACAAGCTTGAAAACGTCGCGCTTCGCAAGATCAAGACCGGCGACAGTTTTTCGTTGTGGGAGTGGATGGACCACGCATTGTCCCCCAGCAACAACTCGGCGGCCTCGACGCTATGGCGCGAGGCCATGCTGATGTCGCTGTTGGGCACCGACTATCCTCCGCCCGCGTGGGACGCCGCGCTATTTGCCCGCTGGGATCGGGCCGCGCTGACCGAAGCGGCCTTCAAGGTCGTCGACACACCAACGCTTGAAGCAGGTTTGAACCCTGCCGCCTTCAACGTCTACATGTTCTTTACCACCCAGGCGAACCGCTACATCTCGGCCAAGTCCTCGGCGGCCACGCCGCTAGGGCTGATTCAGTGGCTGTTGGCGATGGAGCAAGGTCGGATCGTCGACAATTGGTCGAGCTTAGAATTAAAAAAGATGCTGTACCTGACCAGGCGCCGGGTGCGTTACACCGAGGCGCCTGAACTCACCGATGCTGCGGTGTTCTTCAAGAGCGGCAGTTTGTTCCAGTGCGTCCCGGAGGAGGGCTACACCTGCGTTCAATACGAAGGTAACCAAGTGAATGTGCTGAACGCCTTGGTAGAAGTGATGACGGATAACCCCACCACGGCTGCCGCCCCTGAAGCGAGCAGCGCCACGGACGCTTCTGCTTCCCAAGCGCGCACTGGCAAGGGTAAGAACCACGTGTATCTCGTCGCGGTGATGTCCAACGAGCTCAAACGCAACGCCGCGAAGGATCACGGGCGTTTGGCAGGCGAAATTCACAAGTTGATCACTGGGAAGTAATCGAGGTTGACGCAGGTGGTGGCTGCCGTTCTTAGTTTGTGGCTCGCCTTCGGCGCCGACGGCCAAAACCTCGCGCCCGACCGCGGCGGCAGCGACAGCACCCCCAAGTGCGTGGCTGGCTACAAGCTGCAAAAAAAGAATGCCACCTTGCAGAAGAACCTAGAGACCCGCTTGGCCAAGGCAGGGTTTGCCAAACACCTGAGCAAGAAGCGCATGGCGGTGGCCTTGGTCGACCTCTCCAAGCCAGGCTCGCGCTATTACGCCGGCATCAATGACGACGTGATGATGTACGCCGCGAGCCTCCCAAAGATTGCGATTTTGCTCACCGTGATCGAGGCAGTCAACAACGGCACGTTGGAGTGGACCCGTGAGTTCGATACGCGCCTGCAGGAGATGATTGTCTCCTCGTCCAACGAAGACGCCTCGTGGGGCACCGATCTCGTTGGGCTTCTGGCCATCGAAAAGGAGATGCGCGACCCGCGCTACTGCTTGTACGACGACAAAGATGGCGGTCTGTGGGTGGGCCGAGCGTACCGCTCAGGCGGCGCCACCAATCGCGATCCAAAGAACGACATCTCGCACGGCGCCACGGCCCGCCAGGCGGCGCGCTTCTACACGATGCTTGATGCTGGAGAACTCGTAAGCAAAGAGTGGAGCTTCCGAATGCTGGGGCTCATGTCCCCGCCCAAACATGTGCACAAATTCGTCAATGGCCTCTCCGATCGTCAGGGCGTGGTGTTCTTAGCGCGCAAGAGCGGCACTTGGCGCAATTTCCACGCCGATAGCGCCCTGATCCAGCACTTTGGTGCCCGCTATGTGCTCGTAGGGCTCTCTGAACTCAACGATGGCGAACACGTGATGCGAGAGCTGGTGCGCATCGCCGACGACCTGATGCTGGACGGCGCCCATCGCAAGGCCAAGAAATCCAACAAGCAGGCGCGGCGCTAGCTGCTACCAACTCCACTCTTCTGACTTTTTTCCCAACGACACGCGATCGATTTGACTGCGTAGCGAGCTCGTGAGTGCGCGAAACACGCTGTGCATCAAGAGCGGCCGGTCGGCCAAAAGCTGCGTCAGATCATCGCCGCGCAACACCAAAAGCCCTGCCTCCATACTGACTGTGGCGGTAAGCTCCCGCGGCAATTGATCCAACACCGAGACAATGCCGCAGGCCTCGCCAGCCCCTACGTGGTCGATGATTTTCCCAGCCCGGCTCAAGGTCACCTCGCCACTGCGAATCAGGTACATCGCGTCGCCTGGCTCACCCTCGCGAAACAGCACGGTACCGGGGTTGGCGCGCTTAGCTTTCACGAGAGTCGCCACTTCGCCCAGGTCCTCGGCGGTGCTTTGCGCAAACAGCGACAGCGATTGCAGCTCCAGGATCTGGTCCACCAGGCTCTGCGTCATGACCTCTCCTTCTTCCAGGCGGGCACGGATCGGGCGGCCGATTTCCTTGAGGCTCGCGCGAGTCAGGCTCGCGAGAAAACGGTCCGGCCCCTCCGCCAGCTGCTGCAGCGCCTCCACCATATCTAGGTGTGCGCGCTCTTTCTCGCGCACGGCACTCACTGCGTCGGCAATCGCCTCAACCAAACGGCGGTTCAGAATGGCATCTAAAAGTTCAATAGCGATTTGACGCTTGCGTGCATCACTCGACGAGATAGCTTGAAATGCCGCCTGCATCGAATCTTCGGGATACAAGAGCGACAACATTCGGAATAACACTTCGAGACTCGCCTGTGCCCGTTGCTTCAGCGAGCGGAGCAACAGGGTACTTGCCGCCGATCCCGGCAGCCCCGCGCGCGCCACCCGCCGCATGTGGCTGAAGTAGGCGATCTCATGAATACAGTGTTCTTCTAATCGCTCGGCCGAAACCGCCAAGCTCACCTGACGCCTTGCCAGCGCCGAGAGCGCCACGGCGGCCCCCAAGCGCACGTACACAATCGGGGCTCGAAGAGCGTCTAACAACGGCATCGCCGCGGTCCCGCTGCCGAGCTTGCCCAGCGTCCATGTAAGGGCGTTGGCAATCGAGGGGTCGTCTAGATTCTGCTCCAGCTCCTCGACCAAGCGCGGCACCACCGGCGGTCCCATCTCAGCCAAAGCGCGCATCGCGGCGCCGCGTACATCCCGCCGCCTGAGCGCAGTGATCGCCACTTCGCTGGACGCGGTGGTGGGATGCAATCCCAGCGATTCAAAGGCCGCGCGCGCGATTTCGGCATCGGGGTCACGGGCCAAGTCGGCCACCATGTCACCGATCTCTTGCGGCGAGCCCGCCTCCGCACGACCCAGCGCGTGCGCCAAAGCCAAACGCGTGGCAGTGCTAGAGGAGAGCACCAGGCGCCGAGCCAACTGCATCGACGTGACCTCGTGCGCGGCCATCAAACCGGCGGCCGTGGCAGCCAACACCTCGGGGGCCCGTTCCACCGTTAGCACCTTGCGACACCGCGGCGCCGCATGCCGTTGGTCGATGTCCCACAAGGCCAACAGCGCCGTGGCGCTGATATCTGGATGCGGGCTCTCCACAAGCGACAGCAGCATCCCCGAGTCACCCAGGTTGGCGACGTGGTCAATGACACGGTAGGCGCCAAAACCTTTCGGGTCGGCTTCGACCAAGCGTATCAGCAGGTGTTCAGGCGCCCGGTGATCCGCACGCTCCAAGATATCCAGCACCACGGCCGCACGCTCTGGCGTGGCGTTGGCCAACTCCGTTTCCAGCAGCCGCAACGTGGCCCCATCCAGCGCCGAGACCTCCGGTTGCGCCACTGGCGCTGCACCTAGCATGTCGGTGAGTAACGTGACGTAGCGAGTGCGGGTGACCAACACCGCGACAATCCACAACGCACACAGCACCAGCGACAACGGCAGCACCTGGGTCGGTGCCAGCGGGAAAAACGACAGGAACAGGCCGGTGAGAACCTGTCCACCACGTTTAGCAATGCCATCGATGCGGCTCTGCCACACCGAACGAGCACGCGCGGAGAGAGGCGCCAACAACAGGCTCCCGGTGGCCTGTTGCAGCGACATATTCGCGCCCGAATCCATGGTTTTCAGGATCACGAGCGTCGCCACGGCGGGTGCGAGGCCAAACCCTGCGAGGCACAAGATGAGCAGGCTGGGCATTAGGATGGCCGTGCCAAACAGGCCTAGGCGATCCAGGCAGCGGTCGAGCAAAGTCAGCTGAAAGATCACGGTGACGACGCCAGAAAGGATGGCCACGAAGCCAAAGAACGCGGTCATCTTGTCGGCGTCGAAATGTTGGGTCGCGGCAAAACGGTAGACGTAGTCGATGAGCGTGGTGGCGGCCACCATCAACACCGTGCTCACCGCCACCCAACCGCCGTAGAAATTGAGTGACCGCACATCGGCGCGCTCGCGGGCCAACAGAGTTTTCGGAGAGGTGATCTTGGCGGTGGGCTTGCTGGTGGGTGTGGGCAAAAAGAACACGGGAGCCAACACGAACGCCGCGGCCACCAAGTAAAGCGCGCGGCTGCCGATGAGCAGCGCCCCGACCGAAAGAATAGCCCCAGCCAACAACCCACCCACAACGCCGCCCGCCCCTACTTTGGCGGCGACCTTGCGAGCTTCACGGGGTCCCAGGCTAGCTCCAAGCGTGAGACCAAAGGTGAGCAGCGTCGCGGCGAACGCCACCTCCATCAGCACGTAGCCCACCACCGCCACCTCGGGGCGGAAGTTCGGCACAAAGAAGACGGCCACGGTCGCGAGCGTCACCAGAAGATGCACGGCCCGGGTTAAACGGCGGGTCTCGATGCTTTGGCCCAGAAAACCCACGGCCACAACCGTGATGCCGGCCATCACGGCGACAGTGGCGTACATCTTGCCCAACACGCCGGGGCCCGCCGCTTCGAGCATTTGTTGGTTGGCCACCGCGCGGCTGATCACTGAGGCGGTGATGACACACAATAGGTGCAAGCCATGCTTTAGCTGGGTGGGCCACTCCAGCACCACGGTTTGGCGCATGGTGGCGGTGTACTTGCGCCGAAGCACGAGGGGTCGGGAATCAAAGCGTGCGCGCACATCGACATCTTTGTGCAGGGGCGACCGGGGAACAAGAGCTAACTACGCCGCCTCCACACCCCACCGCTTTAACACGGAGGAACCCTCCCAAGCATCGACCCCCTAGCACCCACAATCAGGGTCGTAACAGTCGGTCAGCCAATCGCCATCGTTGTCGAGGTTGTCGCCGCAAACAGTTTCAGTGAACGGCGGATTGCAGATGACGGAAAGTGCATAGGTACCCGTGCTGCCCACATTCACGCCATCAATCACGACATCATAGGTCTTGCCGGCTTCCACTTGTGCAAGCGCGCCGTAGTACTGCACCTCTACGGCGTTGTGCGGATCGCAGCTGCCGTTGTGTTCCAGCACCGCCACCACCACGTAATCAGTAAGGTTGGCCGTGGTAAAATTCACCCACTCGCTCCGCTCGGCCACAAACGTGTAGGTGTACTCGGGGCCAGCCACCGGCAAGCTCGGCTCTAAGTCGTACTGACTGATGCCGTTGGTCACCTCGGGAGCCGCCAGCGTGCCAGGCAACAATCGGGTGGTACAATCCACCGTGGCCGCGGGCGTGCAGGCATTGGCGTGAGCACAAGCTGCATCACAATCGGAGTCGTCACAGTCAATGAGATAGTCGCCATCGTTGTCGATACCATCGGTGCAGTTGGCCTCGGCCGCCGCGGGGTCACAAATGGCCGCGAGCTGGAAAGTAACATTCGGCTCGTACGCGCCTTCCACGGTGACCGAGTAGGTAACACCTAGCTTGGCGGTGAAGCGCGCCGCATAGAAATTGCCGGTCACACATTCGTTCGGGTTGCACTGCACTTCGCTGGTGGTCTTCTGGGCGTTCTTCTGTTTGCCGCCGCTCATGTTGCCGTTAGGCGCCACGAAACAGCCGCTGATCGGGGCCGGACATTGGCGACTGCACGAGCCGCCGTTGCCTTTGCTGGCGCTGCTGCTATTCACGTCGTAGCCGCTGAGCTCAAATGCGAACGGGTCGATGGGAGTACCGGTAGCATCGAAGAGCGGCAACGCTAACCGGCTGGGCACCCCTACTGCATTCATCGCCATCACATCATCGTTGTTGGTGAGGTAGCGCGCGACGTAAGAGAGCGTGGCTGGTGCCTTGGCGCGAATCTTCACCACGGCCGAGCCGCCCGCCGGAATCGCCGGCACGAGCCAGGCATCGGTGCCGAGCGTCAGCCCCCAACGCGAAGCTAGCACCGCAGCGTTGCCATCATCGTTGCAACTACTGCCACAAAAGGCATCCACCAGATCGCAATCCCGGTGCACAAATGCGTAGGTGTAGTACTCGGGTGTACCCGGCTGCGGACTCAGGCCCAACGCCAACAACGGCCGCAACGACAGGAGACCCGCACTCCAACCACTCCCCGAGCCGTTCTGCAGCGTCACGTCCAACTCCACCGAGTGGATGTCGTTCAGCGCCGTAACGGTGGCATAGGAGCTCTCGTTGGCGAGGCTTAGCAACACCTCACGCTCGGCCGGGCCG
>JAKLEG010000256.1 GCA_022703175.1 Myxococcota bacterium
ATTTGTTCAGCCTCGCTGACCTGACGGGTGAGCTCAAAGGCGCGGCCCCGATCACGGCCAATCGGTTGAAGAATGCCAACGGCGGTAAGATGAGTTTCGCCGAGGCGTTTGATGACGATGGCTGGACTGCCTTCGTGCGCGACTACAACGGCGCCGCAAATGACGACGCCCGCATTGCCCTGGTGAACGCCACCATGGCCAAAATGGAGGCCGCCAACAGCCAGACGACCTCGCTGGTGAGACTCGGCGGTCAAGTCAACCAGACGCCTACGACGCCAAGTTCCACGTCGAGTGTGGCGTTGGCCAAGCTCAAAGGTGTAGCACCGGCCGCCGCCAAAGCCGTTGAGGCCGAGCTTAGTGTCGCTCAATCCAAAGATGCCGCTACGCGCGCGGTGATGGCCAAACAGGCCGAGCTGCTCGAAGAGCACAGCGGTTGGCTCGCCGGCCTCCCCGACACCGTGGCCCGCGATCGGGCCCGCGCCGTTTTGAACCACCCCGACCCCGACGCGGTGAAGGCACTCGTGAACGACAACGCCCTCGCCAAAGTGGTGTGGCAGGAACGAGATAGCGCCGACCTCTGGATGCCGCTGCTCAGCGCCAACATCACAGACACTAACAAGGTGGCCAGTTTCAAGTCGTTGGCCGGCCGCGCCCGGGCCCTGCTCAATGGCGGCGTGCCGATGGCCGAGGTGATCGCTGGGCTTAAAGGCGACAACGCCAATCAAGGCCTGATGCGCATCACGCTCGGGCGGCTTGGGTTCAGCCCCGACGTCGACATGAAGAGCGTGACGCCATTCCGCTCGGTGCTCAACCAACTGCAACCGGAGCAACTGAGCGCGTTATTGGCAAGCCCCAGCCACTGCGAAGCGATTCGCGCCATTTTGACCACGCGCACCCAGGCGCTTAGCCACGACCTGCGGCCGCTCGCGGCCAAAGATGGCCTAAGCTTCATGATCGGGCTGACCGCCAATGAAACCAAAGGCAACCCTGCGGAGTTCCTGCCGGCGTTGAGCAAACGTTTGGCCACCTACGACTGGGCGCTTACGCGCCTGAGCCCCAACAGTGCCGCGCCCGCCAAAGTCGACGACGTATTGAGACTCGATGGCAATGCCGCGATGCTCGGCCGCACCGAAGGCCAGGCACAACTGGCGGGACTCTTGCGCTACGAGATCGGCGACACCGCGAAGCTCCTAGGGAGCCTGCGCACGCTGTTCGGCCGCGACAACGCCATTGCCAAGCCAGCACCGCAATTTGCCGCGGAGCTAGGCAACATGCTGAACAGCCTGAACCGCCGAGACCCCACAAGCCAAGCTGCCAACAGTCGCGCAGCCGTGCAGGCTTGGTTGCAGAGCTTTGCCGACCCCGCGCTTGTGGCCGCCTTCGAATAGTCGCAACTCTCGCCCGCTCTTGCCGATAGTTCCTTGCGAACGAAGGAGCTTACCCATGTTGACCAAACTTCCTGGCGTGTCGTTTTCCGATGTCAAATTTGAGCATCCGTCGAACCTAGGGACATCGTTCGACGTGAAGGGCGAGCGCTACGGTAGTGTCGATGGTCGTGTGGTGCGCAACAACAGCGGCAACTACAGCTACATCAGCAACGACGGCTGCCGCTCCTCCATCGATGCGCTCCAGGCCCGTCGTCTGGCCAATTTGAAGTACACGATCTACTAATTTCGTCCCCTTCGTCCCCACCGTGGTTCGTCGTATCACGCGCCCTCGCCTTGAGTGGCGCGCTGGTCTCCTGCGTACAAAAAATCTTTGCACGCCGTTCCGATCCGTTGTACGTGATCTGCCTCTCGCTCCCTATTGAGCACAAAAGCACAAGGAGGCTTGTCGTGAAGAAATCAGTATTGTCGATGTTGGGTGTGTTGGCATTCGTGGGCGTTGGTTGCGGTGGCGCCACCGTGCAGGTGAATCCGAAGGCTACGTTCCCGCTCGCAGTGGCGGATGACGCCCCGGCGTTCTTGTTCCCGATCAATATGTCGCACTTGGGCGCGGCGGGCGACCCCACGGCCATGGGTGTCAGCGTCACCGCTGGCGTGATCGGCCAGTATGGCAAGAAGGTGATCTCGGGCCAGCAATTGTTCGACCTCGTCGGCAACCTGTCGTTCGAGCTCGCCGAGCAAATGCGCTCGCAAGTGACCTCGCAGCAGTTCAACATGTCGGGCGGCGCCGAGCCCACCGCGACGGCTCTGTCGGAAATGATGCAGAAGATCTTGGACAAGTTGGCCGAGCTCGGCTTGTTGCCGGCCGGTTACAAGTTCAAGTACATCATCACGTTGCACAGCCACGGCGAGCAATCGATGGGTGGCAAGATGCTGTCCGTGGTTAGCTGGGGCGGCATTTACGAGGTGGAGACCAAGGAAATCTTGAGCTACATCGAAAGCACCAACAGCTACGCGAACGAAGAGACGGCCATCTTGGGCCAGATCCCGCTCGCCTACAACGGCATCATCGACCAACTGTTGGCCGGTAACGCCGCGAAGTAAGTTCGCCCGTTAGGTTTTCAAACCCGGTCTCGTCTACGGATGAGACCGGGTTTTTTTTTGCCCACGCCTCCGAAGCACGCCTTGGATGGCCAGCCACCCAATCCCAGTGAGCCACGCCCACTTCGGCGTATCGCCCCGCGGCAGGCACACCCCACGCCACGCACCGAGCCGTAAACCGCGAGTGCGGCGGTTGTGGCCACATGATTGGCGTTGTGATCGTGCCCCCCGAGCCCAGCGGCAAGTTGGTACCAGCGCTACACTCCCACGTGTCGGCGTTCAACGACCGACCCGAGCCACAGACGTTGGCCCCCGGATACTTGCCCTGCGTCAGCTGTCGCACGATCCCTTCGCGTAGTTTTACCAAGAGCGCTTGGCCATCAGATTCGAGCGTGGCGGTGGCCTCATCGAACAGACCATCGTAGGCAAACGCCAGCGCTTCCAACCGATGAGCGGCGCTGCGGCTGGCAGTGCCAAAATCCGCGCGATTGTCTCTGGCGTGGTGTGCACCCGCGGGTGTCCGACCCTCACATTGAACGGTAGCGCCGCCTCTGCCGGCCGCACGGTCGCACCTAGCACCAACACCAACCAGGCCACCGGGGCAAAACGCTGCGACATCAACCCTCCCGTGAACGCCCCCTGATCACGGGGCTCAATCGCACGCACCCGCCGAGCCTGAAAGGCTTGCTACGCTTAGCGTATAACCTCGCGACGGCTGACGACGTTAGCTTGTGACCCTGCGCGCGCGAGCATGGCCTTCGTAGGATTGTCCGAGCGAGGTTGCTAAGATGTTTAACCATGTGTTTGAGGCAGCTCCTTACGTGCGCTGGCGTTTGCATCGTGTTTGTTACGGGTGCCTGCAAGGTGCGTGTGTCACTGCCTGCGGGGATACGCCTCACCTGCCATCAAGACGCCGACTGTCCAAACGACGTGCGTTGTGACCCGTCGGGATTTTGCGCTGTGCCCGGAATTGATGCGGCACCGCCGACGCTGAGTGCTGCGACTGCAGAGAGCCCAACGCGCGTGACGTTGTTGTTCAGTGAGCCCCTCGATGAGAAGACGGCGCAGACGCTCGCGAATTACGCCATCAGCGATAGCAGCGGCACGCCACTTGCGGTCGAGGCCGTTCACCTGAGCAGTCGTCAAGACGCAGTGGCGCTGATCACCGCAGTGCAGCGTGTGCAGCAGACCTACACGGTCACCGTGGCCGACCTCGCCGATCGACATGCCAACAAGCTTGCGTCTGCAACGGTGACGTTCATCGGATACGGCAGCATCGATACCGATCCGCCACGGCAGCTGGCACCCGCTGATGGCGAGGTCGTCAGTTTACTCAAGGAGGGTACCACCTCGACTGGGGCTGCGCCGGATTTCCTGCCCGACGCCGTCGATCGGCAACAGGTTACCTGCGCATGGAGCGCGGTGAACGGTGCCACGAGCTATGAGGTTCAACTGGCTACGAGCTCAGATTTTTCGAGCTTTGGCGCAGCGAGCGGCCCCGCCACTTTCGTGGTACCGCCCGAGTGGAACTCTTTAAGGTTCCCTGACACAGAAGTTGGCACGCCGGAGCTTGCGTCTTTTACCTATTGGTGGCGCGTGCGGGGCGTGGACGCCACTCGGCCGTTTGACGCTGACTTCCCCAAGGCCCAGTTCGATGCTTTGGCTGGCGTGGTCTATGTGGCATGCGCCACCTCGGGTGCGACATGCAACGACCGCGGTGGGGTGGGCAATCGCAGCAAGCCTTTGCAAACCATCTCAGGTGGGCTGGCGCGTGCCCGCGTGCACGGACGAACACGGGTCAACGTGGCGATGCGGCCAGACAATGAGCCTTACCAAGAGATGGTGGCGTTGACCGAGGGGGTTGGCTTGTATGGTGGCTACACGAGTGATTGGGCTCAGCCAGACCCTGCGGGGCCCTACACAAAGATCCGAAGCGATGCACCGATTCAACTGAGTGCCAACAACCTTCGCCGTGGCACCACTGTTCTTGAGGGCTTCGAAGTTGGCGGCAGCATTGTGGCTGGGCGGCCGCGCTCAACGGCTTTTGCGGTTACGGCCTGCAATTCGAGCTTGCAGGTGCGCCACAACCACTTCATCGGCGGCACCACGCCAGCAGGTGATGCCGCTTGCGAAAACACCTTGGGCGTGAATGTGCGCATGCTTCCTGACGACATCGCCGATGACGACCCGGGGCCTCTATTCGAAGACAACGTCATTGAGAATTTGCCCTGTGAGGCCCAGGGTTCTGCGGAGATTCAGGCTGTTGGCATTGGCTTTGCGCGCGCGGTGTTTGTCGGCAACCTGATCAACTCCGGAACGGTGCGCTACGACGGCGTGCCAGCGGCAGGCGCCGCTTGGCGCGCAATCGCGATCGCGATGTCCGACAGCCGCGCGGTGTTTGTGCACAACCAGATCAAGGTGCCTGGGTTTGCGACAAACGCACCTTCAGAGTCAGCGACGTGGGGCTTTACCGGCGACACCGGTGGCTTAACGAGCGACGTTCTCATCATGACCGGCAACACCATGACCCTTGGGCGGTCGGCGGCGAGCTACGGCATCTTCATGCAAGGGCCGACGCTGTTCACGATTACCAACAACACGATCGTGATCGACAACGATCAGGTCTCAAGCCAACGCGGCGGCATCGCCTACTGGAAGCACGAAAGCCCTACGCCTTTGAGTATGCTCGCGAACAACCTGATCATCTTGTCGCCGCCAGGCGTCGCCGATACGTTGAATTTTCCGGTGCTTTCGCGCACATCGCTGCCGACCGCCAACTGTTCGCGCGAGCGCAACGCTGCGGCCGGTTTTGCCTACCGGTTGGGCGTTGCCTATCCGTCGATTCTCGTGGACTCAGACGTCAACGCCTCGGCAACCGAGCTCGTCAATGTCTCGGCGGGGAGTTTCGCGACTTGCAGCGATGCCGTTACGCCCTGGTGCCTGGCGGCAGGGCACCCGGCCATTGGTACAGGTATTGAGCTTACGGGTCTCACCTGTTCGCTATCGGCGCCGCTGTCGTGCGACTACGACCGTGATTATTTGGGCCGCCTTAGGGCCGTGCCACCCAGCTACGGTGCGTTGGAGGTCGAGCCATGAAGCAACTGCTATGGCTCGCCTGCATTGTCAGTGCCTGCAGCCCGCATTTGGAAATTCCGGCGGGGGTGACTCTGACGTGTCAGCCATCGGCACCTTCGCAGTGTCCAGCGGGATACACCTGCGCGGCGATTGGTCGTTGTGTCGCGATAGGTGACGATGCGACCGCGTCTACACTCCTGCATGCCGTCGCAGTCGACACCACACAGGTGACCCTCACGTTCGATGAGCCCGTCGACCCTGCCACCGCGACGCGTTGTGAAAGCTACCTGTTAGAGGGGGCCACCCAAGCGGGGTCGCTTACTTGCGCTGTGGCGGTTAGCGGGGCGACCGACACGGCGGTGGAACTGTTCACCAACGCGCAACTTGCCGGTGCGGCTTACCGCGTCACGGCATCTGGCGTTGCCGACAAAGTTGGCAATGTCGCGCCCAGCGTTGCTGTGGATTTTTCTGGGTATGGCGTCGTTGACACCAATTTGCCAGTGCAGCTCAGTCCTAGTGGCGGTGCCATCGTAAGCCTTCTCAAGCCGGGTATTGCGTTGTCGGGTGAAGAGCCGGAATTCCTGCCGACGTCCGAAGACACTGCCGAGATCTCATTGGTGTGGTTGGCCGCCGCGGGGGCCTGGGGCTACGTCGTGCAGCTCGCCACCTCGGATGACTTCTCCGAGTTCGAAGGTCAAGCGGGCGCGTTGGAGCGTAGCGTTGGCTCCGACACCACGGTGTTGACGTTCCCTGGCTTTGACACACCAGCGCTGAAGCCGCAGCGCTACTTCTGGCGGGTTCGCACGCTGGGGGCGCCAACCGTCTTTGATGGTCTCTATCCAAGTGCGTGCTTTGACGTGATCGGCAGCGTCGTCTACGTCTATTGTCCGACCGACAACACAAGCTGTGATGACGTCGCTGCTGGAGCCGTTGGCAACGCTACGATGCCTGCGCTCAGCATCGCGGGAGGGCTCGCTTTTGCGCAAGCCTATGGTCGTAGGCGCGTGCATGTCAGCGGCCGAGGTGGCGGGACCGCTTACCATGAAGCTGTGCGCCTGGTGACGGGCATCAGTCTATTTGGCGGCTACGCACCGAACGGCATCGATCGCGATATCGACGCTTACCGTACCGTCATCATGAGCAACGACGACAATGTTGTAACCGCCGCCGACCTCGTGGCCGTGCCTGAGGAGTCAACCGGCGCCGAGGTTGTGTTCGATGGCTTCACCGTGCAGGGGGTTGATGTCGATAGCCTAGCGTCGGGCAGCGGCGGGCATCCAAACTTCGCCACGGGGCTATTCGCGACAGGGTGTGATGCGAGCCTCACGGTGTCACATTGTCGAATTCTGACCGGCGCTCCGTGTGCCGAAAACACCCGCGGACCTACTGGCGTGGAGGTGCGCGCCTCGCCGTCGAGTGACCCGGCACACAATCCGTTGTTTTTAGAAAACGAAATTCATAATCGCTCTGCCTGTCACCTGGTCGACGGCAGTGCGACCGCATTTGTCGCCCGCGATGCCAGCCCGCGCTTGATGCGCAATCGGATTGATACGGGGTCGCTGACCGATTCGTACAACTATGCCAACCTCGTCCCTAACCTACGTCTGCGCGGCGTCGTGCTCACTCACAGCAATGCTGTTCTCGATGCCAATGAGATTGTGGCTGGGCCGGTGGTGCTGGCCAACGACGCCAGCACTTGGACCAATCTTTCGACGCTGGTTGGCGTGGATGTGGTGGGGGGTGCTCCGATCCTTACCAACAACGTCGTGGTGCTCAAGTCGCAACAGGAAGTGGGGCTCATCGGTGTGCGGATCTCTGAACCCACGGCCGCAGCGTTGATTGCGTTCAACACTCTGGTCATCGACACCACGGTCGCGGTGGGGCCGTCGCTGGTCGGCATCGCCGCAGGTGGCCAGGTCACCGTCGCCGACAACCTCATCGCCGTCGATCGAGCCGCCGCAGGATTTGCCTTGGCTGATCTGGGTGGCACCTCTCTGCCCACCTGGTCGAGTAACCTCGCGGCACATTTTTCGAGTCTGTACGGCACTTGGCTTGTCAACAACCTCTTCACTGCAGCCACGGCGCCCTTGGCCAACACCCTCAGCGATGCCGGCGCTAATTTTGTCGCCTGTGACGCTAACAACCCTCCCTACTGTCTCGCTGCCGACAATCCAGCCGTAAGTGGCAGTGGTGAAACCCCAGCCTGTCCGGCGGCAGACTCCCAGAGTTGTAATTTTATGACAGATTTTCGTGGCGCCGCGCGTACGGTGCCAGCCTCGGTGGGGGCCTACGAGGCTTTGTGACTGTTACAACTGGCTTAAGTGTCTGGACGAACCATGATGGAGCCTCCCATGAAGAGGCCCTCGGTCAAGTTGGGTCTCGTGGTGACCATCACGATGGAGCTGTTGTGACCCAAAAGGCCTTGACGATCACGGCAACGAGAGTTTAATCCGCGCCCGTGATGAGTCTTCGCATCGGGTCCAAACGTCGCCTGCTTACCGTGGTGCTCGTCTGCCTGGGGAGTTATCTGGGCGCTTCGGCCTGCTTGCGTAGCTCGCTGGTGTCCGCCTGGCTA
>JAKLEG010000257.1 GCA_022703175.1 Myxococcota bacterium
ATCCGGGGTGCGGGTGGGCGAGTTCAATGAATGGGTGCCAGGCGTCACGTTCTTGGCCAAAAAGCAGGTAGGCCGCGACCTGCAAGATGTCGTGTTCGCCGATCGCCGTAACCCGCGCCGCCCCGTGCTCATTTCGGCACGCCACGGTCAGATTGGCACGGGCACCAACCCCGAAGACATTGTGTTTGAATTGAGAGATGGCGCGGTGGTGCTTCACGACGACCACTCCGATGTCATGCGCGTGCTGCGCTTCGAGACCTCGCTGTACCGCTTGGACGTCGAGAACCTCGTGGGCAACAAAATGCACACGACGTCGGCCTCGCAGGAGAAGTCGATTCAAGAGTTGTGGGTGAGCAGCCACGACACGACCCTGTCGGCCAAACGCCACGCCACGTACACCATCACACTACAACGCAAGTTCGCGTTGCCAACTGCGACGTTGCTCTTTGCGTTGTTGGCCGTCACCCTGGCAGCCAAAGCCAAAAGCGGTGCGCGGGCTCGCGGGTTCCTTTACAGCGCCGGTATCGTTGGAGCTTACTACTACCTAGGCCGAGCGGTGGAGTTGACCGCGCGCAACGGCAACATCGACCCGGTGCTGGCTGCCTGGGCTCCCAACCTGATTGGCTTGTGTGCCTTAGCAGTCCTGTTGATCCGGCTACGAAGGACGGCCGCATGAGGCTGTTCCGCTATTTTGCAACCATCGCGACCCTGGTTACGGCGCTCGTGCTCACGACGTTGGTGGTGCTGGTGGTTGCTGTGACACTGGTTGAGAGCGTCGGTGACCTTACCGCCGCCGACACCTCTAGCACCGCAGCGCTCTGGCTCGCGCTCTACAGCGCCGTACAATATGGCTACCAAGTGCTACCCATTGCCTGCTTCGTGGGCGCATTGGTAGCTGGCACCACCCTCGCACATAACGGTGAGCTGTTGGCCGCACAGGCCGCCGGCATGAGTCCCCTGCGACTGGCAAGTTCGTTCTTTGCCGTGGCGGTGGGTGCCGCACTCTTAGGCGGGCTCGCGGGCGAAACCATCGTCCCCAAGGCGATCGCGAGCTTGGTGCGCGTGCAACGCGAAGATCTGCAGCGTACCTCGGCGCTGACGCGCTTCTATGACCGCCGTTCCACCTGGTTCCGCCAGGGCAACTTGCTGCTCTATCTGCCCGAGGTGGATCCCGATACGTTGGTTTTCTCCCACCCCGTCGTCTATCGCTTCGAGGACGGTTTGGTGGCGGAGGTGATGGAGGCCCAGGCGTTGCGCCATGATGGCCGCGTGTGGTGGCTCGACCGAGCCACCATTCGTAAGGCGAGCGACGCGACGGCGTTGACCCTCGATCTGGTGCAGCTAGAGTTACGTGTTAAGCCAACCGACCTGGTGGATATCACCGGAGACCCCCGCCAATTGACGGCGCCCGACGTGGCTGAATTGGCCAGGCGACGACGCAAGGCCGGATTCGATGCAACAGCCCACACGATCGAATTGCACAACCGCTTCGCCATGCCACTGTCCGGAGTCTGGATGTTTTTGTTGGTGGCGCCTTGGGCCTTGCACCCAGCGCGGCGACGCTCGCTTGCCCAGTCGCTCGGCGCTGGCGTGGTGGTCATCGCCGTTCTGCTGTCGGTGACGCACACCTTTCGATTGCTGGCACTCGGTCACAAGATCCCCCCGGCACTCGGCGCCTGGGGGGCATCCCTATTTGCCCTCGCGCTGCTGCCCCTCTCGTTCTGGCTGTACCACCGCTATCGTGTGCGCGGCAGCGTGTTCTGATTCGACCGGAGCATCTCTTTGAGCTTGGCCAACAATACGCTGCGGTCTACAGGCTTCGGCAAAAACTCCGCAGCCAACCGGCGCAACGCAACATAGTCGATCAAATCGTCGGCGTGGCCACTTAGGAACAACACCGGGACCGCATGCCGCTCAGCGCGAATCGCCGCAACAAAATCAGCGCCACTCATCACCGGCATCACGACGTCACTCAAGATGAGCGCAATCTCGTTGCGATGTTCACCAAAGACTGACAGTGCGTGTTGGCCGTTGTGGGCCTCTAAGATCCGGTAGCCGTCGGCGGTAAGCAACCGCCGCATGGCGTTGCGAAGATGCTCTTCGTCCTCGACCAACAGCAACGTCTCGCCCGAACCACCGCCGATCTCTTCAGGGGCCGCTGACATAAAGGCCACCTGCTGCTCACGCCGCACCCGCGGCAGGAACACCCGAAACGTAGCACCCGCCCCAGCCGTACTCTCAACCTGGATGTGACCGCCACCCTGCTTCACGGCACCATACACCACCGACAGCCCGAGCCCCGTGCCCTTGCCAGCTGGCTTGGTGGTAAAAAACGGCTCGAACAATCGCTGCATCACCTCGTCGGAGATGCCGGTGCCGGTATCCTGAACGGAAATCTCAACAAATTCACCAGGGTTTGCGCCCTCGACGCCGGCCAGTGCCTGTGCGTCCAACACCGTGCGACCGGTGGAAACAGTGACTCGGCCGCCGTTAGGCATGGCATCCCGGGCATTGACCACCAGGTTTAACACCACCTGCTCAAACTGCGTGGGGTCCATCAACACCACATCGGCCTCAGGTGCGAGGGCAAAAACGACTTCAATATGCTCGCCAATCAGGCGCTGGAGCATGCGTTGGAGGTTGGTCACAGCGTCGTTCACAACGATCTCGCGGGGTTCGACCACCTGGCGACGGCTGAAGGTAAGCAGCTGCCGCGTCAGCGCCGCGCCGCGCTGCGCCGATTTCTTCATTTCCGTCACGTCGCGATGAATCTGGCTGTCGGGAGGTACCACTTTGAGAACGAAATCGGCGTAAGAGATAATCACCGAAACGATATTGTTGAAGTCGTGCGCCACGCCGCCAGCCAGCTTGCCCACCAAATCCATGCGCCGCGTGCGCTGCAACTCGGCCTCAATGCGCTTCTGGTCCGTAACGTCCCGAAACACGATAAAACTTCCCAGATAATCGCCGTCCACCGAAAGCTGCGGAGTCGCGGTAATCGACAGCGTGCGCCGCAAACCGGCAGCCAACACAATGACAACGTCGCGAGTACTACGCTCGCCGTGCAACAATTTGGCGAGAGCCTCCTCGGAGTTGCTACCCGCATCATGCGCCATAAACTCAGTGAGACAGCGCCCTACTAAGTTGCCGCGCTCGACCCCGAACATCGCCTCACCGGCCGGGTTCACGAACACAAAGCGCTGATCCATATCCAACCAGGCGACCCCCTCGCCTTGGTTGTCGACCAACATGCGATAGCGCGCTTCGCTCTCGCGCGCCGCCTGCTCGGCGGCCTCCCGCTCGGTGACATCGGTCAGCACGCAATGCGTCCGAAAAGGCTGCCCGGTAGGTCCATACTCAAGGATGCCACCCAAGGCAGCCACAATTCGCCCACCGTGCCGGCGCAGCAGCGTCACTTCATCGTCGCGCAACGAGCCATATTCGCGGAAGTGCTCGAACTGCTGTTGAATTCGTTGGTGCTCTTCGTGGGGCGCAAACTCAGTGAGACGATGCCCAATCACCTCGTCGCGGCGATAGCCCAACTCCTCCAGCCAGCGTGTGTTCACGTCTAGAATGCGCGTCTCCATGTCGAGCGACAAATAGACCACCGGCGAGCGGTCCAGGAGTGCCCGAAACCGATGCTCACTGGCATCGGCACGCGCGCTCACCGCGGCTGCAGCCGTTTGGTTGCGCATGACGCCAATAGCGCCGGCCACCCTGCCTTCGCGTTCCAACAACGGTTCCCAGGCAATTTCGTAGAGAGTCACATCGCCCGCGCCCTGCGGCTGCCAGGTCTTCACAAAGCTTTCGTTGAGCCAAACCCGCTCCAGGTCCGAAAGCAACTGCTGCTCAATCTCGCAGCTGCCCAGGTAGGCGGCCATCGGCATGCCCAGCGCCACGTCGGCACCAAACTGGGCCCGCATAAACGCCAAGTGCGCGCGATTGGCGCTCAGGTAGCGGCCTTCCCGGTCGAGCGTAAAGATGCCATCGGTGACGGCATCCAGCGCCCGCATGTGAATGAAATCTCGCTCCAACATGCCCCCCTGACTGGTGCCTTGAAAATAAGGCCGCCCAGCCGTACCGGCAAGCCACACCGAAAAGCGCAGCGCACGGTTGAGCGACGCCTGCGCTGCTGGGTGCTGCGTGCCCCTGGGTCACCGTGACCAAAACGCGTCTCGACTCACCCCCTCGAAGGCAGCCAGATTTCGCAATCATGACGCCAGGTTAGTAGCACCCATTCGACGGCACGCAACTTGAAAGGAAGAGCGATGAATGCGGTCGCGAGTGCGGCACATCAACATCGCCGCGCCCTTACCGAGAACCGCACGGAGCAGCAACATGACAGCGATTGCTAAGGGCCACGTCGCGCAGTCGCCGAATGAAGAACGTTCGGCGTCGCTCCAGTTCGCCCTCGCGACGGGGCAGCGGCTGCACGCCAACTTGCGGGTCATTGATTTTAAGAGCTACGAGCCGCTGTCGGCCGAAGCCGCGGTGAGTCTGATGGTGCGCGGTGCCGCCGGGCAATTGAGTAAAACCCTGGCGGAGACCGCCCGCTTATTGCGTTCGCTAGGTGATCTGCTGTTGGACGCTCGCGCTACCGCCGCGTTGGAGTTTGCCGACTTGTCGATTGAACCCTGGTCCGACGCCGACGGCGCCGCCGTGGAGGGTGTACCGCAGCCGCTCAAGACCCGCACCAATGAGGAAATCGACGCTGCCATCGAGCGTTTGGTCGACCCGGAGTCTGAGTTGGTTCTGGTCAGCAAGGATGAGGCCCGAGAAACTTGGCGGATGTTGGCACGCGAGGTGCGCAGCTGCCGCGACCGCTTGAACGCCGCCCGCACACGTCGTTCCAAATGGGAGATGATCACCGAGGGCGAGGATGGCCGTCGCCGGGCTCTCAAAGCTCTTCGTTTCGGTCTGACGCTTGCCGTACGCGTCTCCGATGGCCCACAGGTGTTGGTGTTCCCGGAAGACCCCTCAGAAACCGAGACTGCGCTGGAGGTTCGCGAGGCGCTGATGGGCCTGCGCCTCGACCTGTTGGCGCTGACCGAGGAAACCGATAAGCGCCCTGACGCAGACCTGAGCATCTGCCTCCGGGATGTACGCATCCGGCTACTGGATTTGTTTCTGCACCGCGTGCACCGCGAGCTGCGCGCCGCCGACCGTTATGCCATCCAGCAATTGCGTGCCCGCATCGACAAATGGCTGGAAGGGCTTTGGGACAACAGCGGTGCGGCCCGCGAGTTGGTCGCGGACATTCGCGCTTACGCAGAGTTGCTCACCGCAGTGAATAACCGCGAGTTGCTCGTCACCCATGACCGTCAGGTGCGTACCCAGGTCCTGGATGGCTTGGCCGTGGTCGAGACCGTGGTCAACCTATCACCCCGCGAAGCCATGAGCCGCTTCCAAGACCTCCTCGACCATGCCCGCACGTTGCGCTTTCGAGCCCCGAAGCTCGATGCCTTCCTCGATGCCCAAATCGGCCAACCTCGCTCCACCCGCGCCCTAAGCCGCGGCGTAGCCCAGCTACGCGAAATCCTCGAACAGGTCGTCTTTTAACCCGGGTTGTGGCGACCCAGGGTCAGTACGCCTCGTCATTCGGAGACCCTGACCTCGCCGAAACAGACTGAGTTACAGCGGGTTAGCTGCTGCCCACGGTGGATCGGCTCTTGCACTATCAGCAGCATATCTAGGGAGGCGCGCAATGAGTGGCTCAGAACGCATCCTATTCGTAGACGACGACCCGCCGGTGCGCACCGCTTTTGCCCGCACGCTTCGTACCCGAGGTTTTGACGTCGAGTTGGCAGATAGCCCTGCCAATGCGATCAAGATGGCCGAAACCCAAGAGTATGCGGTCATTGCCACCGACTATCGCATGCCCGACATTGATGGTTTGGAGCTGGTGGCCGAGCTGCGCAACCAACAACCGTTGGCGACCTACATGCTGGTGAGCGGCGAGTGTGACCTAGAGCTCGCCATGGCGGCCGTCAACAACCACAACGTCTCCTACGTCATTACCAAACCCTGGGATGCCGACGAGCTGGATTCGTTGCTCCGCCGTGGCATCGAATCGCATCAGGAGCGCCGGGTACAGGTCGATGTGCAACGCAACCTGGTCACGACCAGCCGCAACATCGAGAGCCAGAAGGAGCGCCTGCAAGCGGCTTTCGCAGAGCTCGAAAGCCACATGAGCAACATTCTGCTTAATGCACTGGAGTTGGCCACCGGCCACGAAACCCGGGCCCATTGCCATCGCGTGGCGGCCTACGCGCTGCTGCTTGTGAAAGGTCTCGGCATCCAAGGCGATGCGGTACGGTCCATCCGCATCGGGGCGCTCTTGCACGACATCGGCAAGCTGGCCATCCCCGCCTCGATCATGTTCAAGCCTGGGCCCCTGGACGCTGCAGAAGCGCAAAAGATGCGCGAGCATCCGCTCATCGGTGCGCAATTGCTGGATGGCATTGAATCGTTGGTGGGTGCCCGTCGAATCGTGCTGGAGCATCACGAGTGTTGGGACGGCAGTGGCTACCCTGCCAAATTGACCGGCGACAAAATCTCGTTGGGGGGACGCGTGATGGCAGTGGCCGATTCGCTGGAGGCCATGCTCACCGACCGGCCGTACCGCAAGGCTCTGACGGTGGACGAAGCCCGTCGAGAAATCATGGCCAAGTCGGGTACACAATTCGACCCCGCGGTCATCTCCGCCTTCGCCCGCATCGAGTTCCAGGAGTTGCTGGATGTGCGCCTGGCTCATCCGGAGCCAATCGCAAAGAGCTCGCGTAACGCCGCGTAGTTTCACGGCCGTTCGCAACAGGCTTGGCAAACATCTAACTCGTCATCCGGGGATGCACCACACCCGACGTCGAAACCAGTCGCGTCCCCCCCAACACGCCGCCCCCTTGAAACACCGATGACAACGGCCGCACGAGAAAAATGGAGTCCCTTCGTCTTCCTCCCCCGGACTTCCCCCCAGGCGAAGGGACCCCACTACAACCACGCAAACGCCCTAGCTTTGGCCCTTGAACGTCGCCGCCATCAACGAATGGCGGTGCAACAACCGCCGCAGGTTAGAGCGATCGATCCCCGAGCGTCGCGCAGCCTCTGAGAGGTTGCCACCGGTAACGGTAAGTAAATCGGCCAAGTAGCGCCGTTCAAAGTCTTCGACCAATTTGTCGCGTGCGGTGGCGAATGGCACACTGGTGGCCGAGGCGATCTCATCGTTGTGGACTGCGCTCTTGAAGCGCGGGCCACCTTGCGATGCGACAAAAGCTGGCAGATGCGCCACGTCGATCTCGCCGTTGGCCGCCAACGTCACCGCGTGCTCGATCGCGTTCGAGAGCTCGCGCACGTTGCCCGGCCAATCGTAGTGCATCAACAAGTTCAGCGCGTCGTCGCTGAAGCCGCTGACCTGGCGATTGGCGCGGTCGGCCACCTTCTTGAGGATGTGCGTGGCGATGAGTGGAATGTCCTCCCGACGCTCGCGTAGCGGCACCAGATCGATGCGGAACGTGCTGATGCGATAGTAGAAGTCCTCGCGGAAGCGACCCTCGCGCATTGCTCGCTCTAAGTTCACGTTGGTGGCGCCGATCACCCGAACATCGACCGTGCGACTGCGAGTCGCCCCCACCGCACGAATCTCGCCGTCTTGCAACGTACGCAGCAGGCGCACCTGCGTTTGCAACGGTATGTCACCGATTTCGTCCAAAAACAGCGTGCCGCCGTTGGCCGCCTCAAACAACCCCTTGTGGCTGGACATCGCGCCGGTGAAGGCGCCGCGCTCGTGACCAAACAACTCACTGTCGATGAGAGTCTCGGGCATCGCCGCGCAGTTGATTGCCACAAACGGTCGATCACGGCGGGAGCTGTTCAGATGCAACGCGCGCGCCGCTAGCTCCTTGCCGGTGCCGCTCTCCCCGCAGATGATGACGGGCGCCGGCGAATCGGCCACTTGCACAATCAGGTCGCGGACCTTACGAATAGCCTTGCCGTCGCCGATGAGCTCGGTGTCGGGCAGGTAGGCATCCAGTTGACTCTTGAGGGCCTGGTTAAGCTCCCGCAGGCGTCGCCGTTCCAGTGCGCCGTCCACTCGACGGATCGCCGCGTCG
>JAKLEG010000258.1 GCA_022703175.1 Myxococcota bacterium
GCCCAGATGAGGTTGTTGCTGTTGTTACAGGTGAACGAGCCCGAGGCGTAGATACCGTAGGAACCGTTGTTGACGAGCAGGTTATCGTACAGGTTGACGGTCAGCGTGCCCGCGGAGCGGTAAATGAAGATGCCTTGGTTGCTGTTGGTGGCGATGGTGTTGTGTCGGAACGAGGCGTTGTTTGTTCCTGTGGTGCTGTAAACGTACACACCGCCAGACGCATTGTCGTACGCCAAGTTGCCGACGAAGGTCGGTGAGGCATTTTCGACATAGAGGCCATATCCGGCGTTGTTGTGCAGGGTGTTGGCTTGCACGGTGGCAGCGCCTCCGAGGATGGCTAGGCCCGACGCTTGGCAGCGCGCGATGTTGCTGCGTTGGATCAGCGTGCTGGCCGACGCCCAGCTGCGAATTGCCGTTCCGGCATATTCAAGCGTCGCGTAATCGAATCCTGACACGGAGCCGGTAAGCAGCGTGATGCCATACCAGTCACCCGCCGCGGGGTTTGCAGCCGCCGATGTAAAGGCGATCCCCTTGGTGACAGTGCCGTCTGCGGTCAAGGTGCCGTAGATGCGCAGTTCGGTGCGGGTGTTGTTGTCGCCCGTTGCCATCATATCGCTCGCGGCCGCGAACTGTACGACAGCGCCGGGTTCGATGGTAAGCGTGACGCCGGCCTCCACGGTGAGGTCGCCGACCACGGTGTGTGGCGATGCCGCGGCTGACAAGGTGGTGTCGACAAAGAGGTGACCCGTAAGCTTTGGGGTGACAACGCCATCGTAGGGGAAGGCGCCCATGTCGGAATCATCGGCGGCCCCAAAGCGCGCTCCCGAGCGGGAGGTCAGCCGGAAGTCGTCATTGGCGGCATCAACAAACAGCGGATTTTCATATAGGTTGCCGGCCCCGGCCGTGGGACCGTAAACGTGGCCGCTCGGGTGGTTGAAGAACAGGTTGTTGGCAAGGGTGTGGGTGAAGGAGCCGGAACTGTAGATGCCGTAGCTACCGTTGCTCGCCAGCACCGAATTGCTCAGGTTGACTGTGAGCGTGCCGCTCGAACGGTAAACGTAGATGCCTTGACCGCTGTTGTCGGTCACGGTCAGGTGATCGAGGGTCGTCTGAGTGGTGCCGCTGGTGCTGTAAACGTAGATGCCACCCGAGGCGTTGTTACGCACAAGCGAGGTCGTCACATTCGCGCTGCTGTTCTCGACGTAGAGGCCGTAGCCAGCGTTGTCGTGGATCGCAAGCTGGCTTAGCAGGTTGACGCCAGCGGATCCGCGCAGCGATAGGGCCGTGCTGGTGGAACCAGAAATGTCGAGAGCCGTCAGGGTGGTGCCAGCTCCGCCATCGTTGAGGATGGCGGTGGTGTTATGGTTGAAAGTACTGCCTGTGATTTGGGTGCCGCTGTTGCGTAGCGTTACACCCTGAGTCGCGTAGCTTACGTCAAGGCCCGCCAGGGCCGCGGTGCCGCCGTTCAGTACAATGATGCCAACGTAATCGCCCGCAGCCGGGGCCCCGGCATTCGAGGTGAGGGTCACCGGGGAGAGCTCGGTGCCGTTGGCGGTCAGCGCGCCGGCGATGCGCAATTCAGCTTTGCTGGTGTTGTCGCCAGCCGCCGCGGTATCGCCTTTGTTGAACCTTACGATGGTTCCCGGATCCAGGGTCAGCGAAGACCCCACCGGGACGGTGACGTCACCACTAAGCAGGTAGGGCGAGCCAGCAGCAGTCCAAACGCTGGTGCCCACCAAGTTCCCGGACGGCACGGTAGTGTCTGCCGCCGCTACGCCCGGGGCGAGATAGGTGGCCGTGAACAAGACGGCGGCGATGGGACGGATGTGAAATCTCATGGCGGGGGCTCCTTGGTGGGTCATTGCCTCAGGGGCGCGAGTTGTCTTTGAGGCGGTTGGCACTGTGACAAGCTTCTCTGGGCAGGGCTATGACAAATGTCACACTCACGGTCGGCCCAGTCGGCACTTTGGGGCGTTGTGTCCCTTTTACGTCATTCGTCACGTCAGTGCTTGTTCGTGGCGAACGGTCGTGTGATGTCCTCAAACATCAAAGGGAGTGGAGGTGTCGGATGAGCGAACTCGGAGATCGGTTGCTGAACACGCCGTTGGGGTCTGCCTTGGGAGCGATGGCTGTCCAGGGGCTTGCGACACATGCGGAGGCCGTGCGCCTCAAACGTGGGGAGTACCTCTTCCGTGCTGGCGATCCAGGCGATGCCTTGTATTTGGTGCTGGCGGGTAACCTCGATGTGGTGCTCGGCAAATTGGGCGCAGGTGAGATGGTGGTAGCGACGCTTGGGCCTGGGCAGGTTGTGGGTGAACTTGAGGTCATGACCAACACTGTGCGCGTGGCCTCGCTTTTGGCGACGGAAGATACTCTGTTGTTCACGCTAAAGGGCCAGAAGCTGGCCCCGCTTTTGGCGCAAAATGATGCCGCCGCCAACCAACTCGTGGCCTACATTGCCAAATCGCTGGCGCGCCGCCTGGCCGCGGTGAACCAGCGTATTGTTGCCAAGGCACCACCGCCACCACCGGTGGAGGCGGCAATGACGGTGCCCGAAGATATGCCAATCGAGGAAGTGGAAGTGCAGGAGCTAATTGTCGAGGACGCCGACTTGGACGTCCTCGACAAGCTTTGGACCTAGGGCTCGCGTTTGCGACTATTCGTAGTACTCGTTACCCAGGTGGGTGATGAGCTCTTCGCCCATCCAGTGCCGCAAGGTGTTCTTCAGTTTGGTCTGTTGGATGAACAGATCGTGCTCGGGGTAGAGTCCTTCGGCCACTTGCGGGCTTTTCAGGTAGAACGATAGCCATTCCTGGATGCCATGTTTGCCGGCGCGCTTGGCGAGGTCCATGAACAGCGCCAGGTCGAGCGCGATCGGCGCCGCCAAGATCGAGTCGCGGCAGAGGAAGTTCACCTTGATCTGCATCGGGTAGCCCATCCACCCGAAGATATCGATGTTGTCCCACGACTCTTTGTTGTCGCCGCGTGGCGGATAATAGTTGATGCGCACCTTGTGGTAGAGGTTCTTGTACAGGTCAGGATAAGCATCGGCCTGCAAAATCGTCTCAAGCACCGACAGCTTCGAAACTTCTTTGCTCTTGAAGTTCTCGGGCGCATCCAGCACTTCGCCGTCGCGGTTCCCCAGAATGTTGGTTGAGAACCAACCTGACAGCCCCAACATGCGTGCTTTGAAACCGGGGGCGAGGATCGTCTTCATCAGGGTTTGACCCGACTTGAAGTCCTTGCCACATACCGGGACCTTGTTCTGGGCAGCGAGCTCCAGGATGGCCGGGGTGTCGCAGGTGATGTTTGGGGCGCCGTTAGCGAACGGCACGCCTTCTTTCAGTGCGGCGTAGGCGTAGATTTGCGACGGCGCGATTGCGACGTCGTTGCTCTTCAAACCTGCCTCAAACGACTGCAGCGTTTTGTGCACTGCAGAAGCCGGGCGATAGGCCTCGGTGCTGGCACACCATACCATCACCAAGCGGCTGCAGTTGTGGGTCTTCTTGAAGTTGCGCATGTCTTCGCGTAGTGCTTCCGCGTAGTCCCACTTAGTCTTGGCCGTCTTGACGTTGTCGGTGTTCTCAAGCTTGGTGACCCAATCCTTGTCAAACACCGCCGGCATCGGCTTGATGGCGCTCAGTTCCTTTTTGTGCTCCGCAAGATCCTTGTCGTTCAGCACGCCCGCTTTGCTTGCGGCTTCGAAGGCGTTGTCGCTGTATGGGTCCCAGCCGCCGAACACGATGTCGTTCAGGTCAGTTAACGGCACAAACTCTTTGATGAGCGGGTTGCGGTTCTCGGTGCGTTTGCCGAGGCGGATGTGACCCATCTGGGTCACCGAGCCAATCGGGGGCGTGTTGCCTTTGCGAATCGCGAAGACGCCGGCATACAACGTCGTAGCCACGGCGCCCATACCGGGCGTCAGAATACCGAGCTTGCCACTGGCGGGCTCGATGGAAATTTTTTGGGTCATGGTGCAATCCTCCTACGGGTTTCGGGACACTGCCCACAGGCAGCAGTGCACGGCGGCCTCTATATGCCCGTCGCTCTGTGTCTACAAGGGTTCTTGATCAGGCCCGCACAACCCCATAGACGACGCCCGGCCGCTCGTGGTAGTGGGTCGCCAGTTCGTTGTGGGCGGATAGCTCAGGGGTAGAGCACTGGCCTTACAAGCCGGGGGTCGTGGGTTCGAAACCCTCTCCGCCTACCATAACTTCCCAAGATTGAACACGTTTTTCGAGTGGCCAAAACGGGCTCTTCAGAAAACGTGTCCGGTATCAATCTGGTATCAACTTCCGACATCGCTCTGCACTACTTCACGCGCGCAAACAGGAAATCGGCCAGCATGTTCACCTTGGCCGCCGCGCCGTCGCCGACGAACGGCGAGTAGTGGCGTTCGTTGACCGCAGCTGAGTTGCCGAGGAGCCGTGTTGCTTCTTGCATCGTGAAGCCTGCTTTCTCTTTGCCGAAGGTGTTGTATGTGCGACGCAGGTCGTACAGGTGGTACGTGCCCTTCGGCATGCCGAACCGCTGTTGCAGCACTCCATCTTTCTCAAGGCCGGCGGCTTTGAGATGCGTCCAGAACATCTTGTTGACGCGATCACAACGAACGTACTCGGTCGCGCCTGCTTCGATCTCCCCGGGAGTTGCCTTGCGTGGAAAAACAAACGCCGCCGGATGAAAGCTGCCGTCCGGCATTTTCCCACTCGTTGACCGTCGAGGCAGGTTTGCCAGCACCTCCGCGACGACGTCGGGCATGGGCACCGTGCGCTCTTTACCCCACTTCGGCTTCCAACCGAGGCCCCAACACGTCGGCGTGTTGGGCTTGCTTCTGAGCTTGATCTGCCGTTGCTCGAAGTCGATATCGAACCACTCCAAGTGCAGCGCTTCACCCGTTCTCATGCCGGTGCCTGCCAAGAGCATGATGAGCTCCTTGAGTGGCACCGTGCAGTCTTTGTGAACCGGGGTTCGAAGAATCAAGGCCAGATGCTCCGGCGGCACGAACACGTCGCGCCGGTCTTCTTCCCAGTCCACGGCAATGCCATCGGCCGGGTTGTCGCCGGCGAAGAAGCCGTGATGCTTAAACCGGTGGAACATCTTGCGGCTGATCTTGATGTAGTTGAGCCCGGTCCCGCCGCTGAACCCGCGCGCGCTCTTCAAGTCCGCGATGGCCTTCTGCAGGATGATCGCGGTGACCTGATCGACATGCTGTATCGAACCGTCCTTCTGCAGTTGAAGAGCCTCGAACAATACTCGCATGCAGGGCTCATCGCCGTCCCGCGTTTTTGCCGATGCCTTTCTTAGTTTGCCTTTGCGCGGTTTGGGCGGCTGCAGCTCGTAGTACTTGTCGACAGCCTCTGCGAGTAGCAGCCGCTTGAAGCCAAGCTCAGGCATTTGGTCCACGTCGCCGCGGTCGAAGAGACCGTTTTCGATCTCGTGGAGCTTCCGCCGCGCCTGCTTCTCCGCGATGCGTCGGGTGTCAGAGGCCCGAACGTATCGGCGTTTTCCCGTTGGCAACCGGTATTGCAGCCACAAGCCGTCTTTGCCGGCGCGCTCACAGAGCTGGAGACGTGGGTCGTAGTTCCACGGTACGTCGACCTTGAATTGTTCTGAAAGGGGCCGTGTGCCGTTCATGGACTACCTCACTTTCCGAACCAGGCCCACGCGCTGAGCGCGCAGGAACTGGTCGAGATCGTCTCGGAGGTAGAGCCGCTCACGGCCGACTTTCACGTATGGAATCTCGTTGAGACGCTTGCCATAGTAGTGCAACGTCTCGACCTTCATGCGGCAGTAGGCTGCCGCTTCCTTTTCGTTGAGAGGTCCGTTCTCTCGCTGAGCTGTTCTGTTTTCAAAGAGCCGCTCGATCCGTGTCAGGCTGGATTCTACAGCGAGGGCCAGACGATTCAATCCACCGCTCAGAACATCGAGCGCGCCTTCGCGTTTGCGGGTCGCTTTGGTTTCGTTCGTGAGCGCCCAACGGGTGTCGGCCTGGCGCGATAGGCGCCAGCGGACGCTCAGGCTGGGCGCCGCGACAATCGCATGGCTTCTCTGGTCGATGATCTCGGGTCCGGACAAGCCGCTGGGGCCACCGGCACACTGCATTTTGTGCATTGCCATCATACGGGCAGTATGATACCTAATTACAATGTTGGAATCCAGTAAAAACCCAACCACAGACCTCATCACGGTTGAGAAGCTCTTGGCCATGGCGCGACTTGATGGGCTGGACTTGGGACAGAACCCACGCCGACGCCTCACGTACTACATCACGCACGGACTTCTCCAGCCGCGAAAGGTGGGCCTCGGACGGGGACACCCGTCCTTTGCCGTTTTCACTCCCGATGCCTTGGACCGATTGAGAGCGATTGCTGCGCTTACTCGTCAAGGCGTTGCCGTACGTGACATGCGGAGACACCTCGACGGGATCGGACACCGTGCACCAGGCAGTCCCGTGGACCCCACAGATCCAGGAGCCGTCAAGGAGGCATGGGCACGGAGGGTGGCTGAACGGTTTGAGGGTGGTACGGAAGACACGAGGCGCGAAGTCGCACAGATGCTGATCGAGGCAGTCCAAAGGGCAGACGTCATGAACTCTTTGGATGGTGCGGGTGCTGCACTCGACACAGCTTTTGATGCTGCACGTCGGATTGCCCGGGTGTTGTGGGCTTTCAACGAGTTGTTTCCGATCCCGGGAGAAAGACGGACCCGAGAGTTGTTGCTGGCAGAGCTTGCCGACGGTTTCGAGCGAGTCTTCGGTGTACTTGAGGATCGTCGTCAACAAAACTACGAGCGCAAATGCAAACAGGCAGCCGAACGACGGGCTCGAAGGGGCGCTCAGGACGGTCGCGGTACCAACAGGGAGCCTCGGTGATCATCCGTCCCTATGAGTTTCCAAGGATGTTGGTACCGCCGAGCTACGCGCTTGCCACTGCATTGCCCGCCTTGTCGGATGCCTGGTTAAAGTCCGTGTGGCCCAAGAGCGGCAAGGCTCCTGGCGTGGACCGAGTGACGAAGGCCCAATTCAAGCGGACGGCCAAGCAACGCCTTGCGCGTTTGGCAGAACGTCTTGTGTACGGTGACTTCGAACCGAGCCCGGTCAAGCAGGTCATGGTCCCGAAGCCTGGCGGTGAGCGTCCGCTTGGAATTCCGACCTTTGACGACCGGATCGTGCAGACAGCGATGCTCAGGCAGTTCGAGGACGGGCTCGACCATGTGATCGCTCCTGACTCCTATGCGTACCGATCCTCGAGGGGAGTCAGGATGGCTATGATGGCTGCCGGAGTCCTGGCGATGCGCCGCGGCTATGTTTTGAAGCTCGATTTCAGGAACTTCTTCGGGTCGATTCCGCACGACCTGTTGCTCGGCAAATTGAGAAAGGTCGTCAAGGACCCGCTGTACGTCGCGTTGGTGGAGCTGTTCCTCAAAGCCGGGATCAGCAGTGATGGCACGGTCATGTCTTCTGACGTTGGAGTCCCGCAGGGCGGCCCACTGAGCGGTGCGCTGTCCAATCTCTACATGTCGGATTGGTGCCAAGAGGTCGGGGCCGAGTTTGGGCCCTTCGTGCTTTATGCCGACGACGCTGCGATCTTCAACGATGACCGTGAACGCCTCGACCATGTCCTTGAGACCTTCAAGAAGACGCTGCCGTTGACCCACGGCATCGAGGTGCATCCGACGAAGTCCAAGGTGATCGACCTGTCTGAAGAGCCGCTCCGGTTCTTGGGCTACGTGTTCGGCCCCGCGGGCCCACGGCCCAACATCGAGAAGGCGTGGTTGGTGGCGGTCGACGTCATGGATGCGTCGTCCGAGGAAGACGCATCGAACCGCCTACATGGCCACGTCGCGTACTTCAGTTTCGGCGAGGTCGCGCCATTCTGGGCTAGGGTCCGGGCATTCATGGGTCCCCAGAGCCGCGAGGTCTTGGACCGGGTGTTGGTCAAAGCTCGGCGGCGAGCACTGCGCCCATCCTCCCAAGCGCGCGCACGGTGGTATACCGAAACGCTGGCGACAATCCTCGGCTGGGATGTGGTGTCACGGGTGGATGGACGGGTATCCGCCTTGTGCGGCCTGAGGGCAACGC
>JAKLEG010000259.1 GCA_022703175.1 Myxococcota bacterium
CATGGATTTCGGTGGCGGCGGTGGCATGGACTTCGGCGGTGGCAGCGGCATGGACTTTGGGGCGCCAGCGGACGGCGCTTTGGGTTCACCGACGGTCGCGCCCGCGGGTGAGACTGGGCCTGTGCGGGAATCAGCGCCACAGACTGCAGCTGAGGCCATTCGTCAAGGTATCGATTTGGTCACGCAGGTAGAAGAATCGAGTCGCTACTACCCGCGCGCCAAGTACCTGGAAGGCTTGTTGTACTACTTGCAAGGTGGCAACGGCCGCACGCCTGAGGGCAAGGAAGCTCATCAGAAAGCCGTGTCGGCCTTCCAAGAGGTGGTGCGCGTGTTGAATCCGCGCGAAAGCCACCGTTTGGACCCGAAGCTGCGCGAGCAGGCGTTCTTATCGTTGGCCCGTTTGCACTACGGCGCGACGCAGTTCAACCGCGCGGCGTATTACTACGACATGATTGACCGCGACTCCGAGAACTGGCTGACCGCATTGTTCGAAGCCTCCTGGGCTTACTACAATCGCGGCGATTTCGAGAAGGCGCTCGGCAATCTGCTCACGCTGCACTCACCGTTCTTTGAGAAGGAGTACTTCCCGGAATCGCAGCTGGTCAAAGCGATTATCTACTTTGAGGCCTGCCGCTACGAAGAAACCCGTGGTTTTGTTGATGATTTTATCAAACGCTTCACGGGCGTCATGAAGGAAATCGAGAAAGTGGCGGAGTCGAAAGAGGCGCCTGAGTTGTTGTTTGAGCGCATCAACCAGATGGAAAAGCTTGCCAAGGGGCAAGACGATGACGTGACCGCGCGGGTGGTGCACTTGGCCTTGGCAGACCCGGCGATTCGCACTGCGCGCGAAGTGGTGCAGCAGGCGCAGGAACAGTTAAAGATGTGGCAGGAGATGTCTGAAACGTTCCGCACGAGCCAACTCGGACGTGGTTTGTACGACGAGTTGAAGCAATACTCGGTGGATGTTTCCAAGGCCGCTGGCGAAGTCACGCGCAAGAAGTTCGAGAAGGAGTTGTACGACCTGAAGAGCCTGTTGGCCCAGGCGTTGCGTATCCGGCTCGAAGTTGCCAAGGCTGAGCAAGACGCCGAGCAGCGCAAGATCAATAAGGAAGGTCAAGCTGACGAAGTGGTGGCCGCGGTACCGCGCACGGTCGTCGGGGATGAGCAGCTGTACTGGCCCTACGAAGGTGAATACTGGCGCGATGAGCTAGGCACCTACGAACTCGACTTCAGCATGTGTCGGCCGCTGTCCGCGAAGCCGTAGCGTTGTCGATTCGGCGGTCGTAAGCGTCATCACACCGCGGGAGGGGGAGCTTCTCGCGGGGCCCGGAAGTCATTGAAAAGGAGCAGCCCTGTGTCGATTCTCAATGCCTTGCGTCGCACCGGATTGTGTTGGGCGCTGCTGGTAGGTGGCGCTGTGCTACTGGCTCCGCCGACGTTGAGTGTGGCGGTTGCGAAGGCCAAAGCCAAAGCCAAGGGCAAGGCTAAAGGCAAGGGTAAGGGGAAAGGCGTCGACGCTCAGCGCGATGTGCCCGAAGAGCAGGACCTGGAGCCGAAGAAAGATTACGTCCTCGACGAGAAGATCACCAAGACCAAAGACCTAAAGGAATCTATCGCCGAATCCAAAGGCCCCACGCTCGAAGCCGCGGAGATTTCGCGCATCACCGGCGAGTCGTTGGTGGATTCCAAGCTCGATGAGCAGGTCAACACCGCGTTGCAGATTTTGGAGTTGCAGACCAAGTGCGAGGAGGCGGCCCCGGTGCGCTTTCGCTTGGCCGACCTGTATTGGGAGAAAGCCAAGCGCGTCTTCTTCAAATCCGAGGATGCCACCACCACCGACGCCGACCGCAAGAAGCTGCAGGACCACATGAAGAAGCTGCAGACCACCGCGGTGGCCAACTACCGAAAAATCGTCGACGAGTGCGAAGGCTTTTCCGAGCTCCCCAAGGTGTTGTTCTTTCTCGGCAGTTCGTTGGTCGAGTTGGAAAAATCACGCGAAGGTGCAGCGTTTTTTCAGCGTATTATTAAGGAATATCCGCAATCCGAGTGGGTCGGCAACGCCTGGTTCATGGTGGGCGAGTACTACTTTAACGCCGAAGGCAACGTGAACGAGAACGCCGCCAAGGCGCTGAGGGCCTACAAACACGCCGAGGAGTTCCAGGACTCGTTGATTTACGGCTTCTCTATCTACAAGCAGGGTTGGTGCTACATCAACACCGGTGATTGGGACCAGGCGATGGAGCGGTTCCAGCGCGTGGTCACCGTCAGCGAGGATACGAACAGTAAGCTCGACAAGTTGGGTCGCAACAGCCTGCGCAAAGAGGCGCTGAAAGACTACGTGCGCGCCTTCTCCAACGTCGGGGATTCCAAGCTCGCCTTCAAGACCTTCATGAAGGTGGGTGGCAAAGATTCGGTGCAGTGGATGATGGAGGGGTTGGGCACCTGGTACATTGGCAAGGACGCACACAACGACACGATCGCCGTCTACCGCGAGCTTATCAAAAATCACGCCAAGGCCACGCGCACACCTTTGTGGCAGGGGCGCATTGTCGATGCGGTGAGCAAACAGGACAAGAAGAGCGTCGTACCCGAAACCAAGAAGCTTACCGAGTTCTTTCTGGCGGTGCGTGAGCGAGTTGAGCGTGGCGAATTGGAGGAGAGCGAGAAGAAGACGGTCAAGCGCGACTTGGAAGACGCCGAAGAGATTGCCGAAAACACGTTGCGTCGCTTGGCGATGGATTTCCACCAAGAGGCGAAGAAGCTGCGTGGCACCTCAGCCGACCGTACCTTCCGTTTGGCGCACGACCTGTATCGTCACTACCTGACGGTGTTTCCGAAGCCGAAGGACGGTGCCGAGGTCAACTACGTCTTCTACATGCGTTTCTATTTTGCTGAGGTGCTGTACAAGCTGGAGCAGTTTGGTGAGGCGGCCGAGAACTACGACACCGTGGTCGATATGGAGCCGCATCCCACCGACGTCAAACGCAAAGAGATTGTGCACGCCGCCGCCGAAGAGTCTGTACGTTCCTACAAGGAGCTGGTGGAAGACCTGGACCGCAAGAATCCGCCAGAGGTCTCTGGCACCGATCCGAAGCCGATTCCCGAGATCAAACAGAAGTTCATTCACGCCTGCGATCGTTACATCGGCTACGTCGGTGGCGAAGGCGAGAAGATCGTGCCGATCCGCTTCATGAAGGCGCGGCAACTCTACATCTATAACCACTTCACCGAGGCGGCACCGGCGTTCAACGACATCGTGATGAATCACCCGGCAGCGGAAGAGGCCTGCCTGGCGGCGAACCTGACGCTCGACATTTATAACGGCATGAAGGACTACGCCTCGTTGCGCGACGTCGCACATACGTACGTCGAGAACAAACAGCTGTCTTGTGGCGATGACGACCGTCAGAAGTTCGCCAAGCTCGAAGAGCAGGCGGCGTTCCAGTACATCAAGTTTGAGTTGGAAGATAAGAAGAAGCACCTGCAAGCGGCCAAAGAGTACCTTGAGTACTACAAGCTGTTCCCGAAGGGCGAGTTTGCCGACGACGCGGTTTACAACGCAGCGGTGAACTACGACTTGGCGCAGCGCCTCGATCAAGCCAACGAGGTGCGCCGCTTCTTGGTCGAGAAGATGCCGAACGCTGACCCGAAGTTGGTGCAAGAGACGCTGTACAATATCGCGGCCTCCTATGAGCGCGTGGTCGACTTCGACAACGCCGCGAAATACCTGGAGATGTACGCACAGAGATATGCCAAGGACGACAAGAGCAAGGACGCCTTGTTCAACGCGGGCCTGTATCGCGCGCAGCTGAAGCAGTACGACGAGGCGCGTCGCCTGCGTGAACAGTTCATCAAGCTCTACCCATCAGATCCTGACGTGCACAAAGTCGCCTACGCCAATTGTGAGGCGTTAGAGGACGAAGCTCAGGCGCTTGAGCGACGTGCCGCCGAGGAGAAGAAGCAAGGCGAGTACGCAAAGGCCATTTATAACAAGTGGGAAGCCACCTCCGATTGCTTCGGCAAGTACATCGGCAACAAGGCGTACGCGGCCAAAGAGGTCGATCTGGTGTGTCACGCGCACTTCCGGCGCGGCGAAATCATGCGCGTCAAGACCAAGTACGACAAAGGTTATTGGGATACGCGCACGATCCTCTTGAAGAGCTGGCCCAAGTGGAAGACCGAAGGCTTGGAGAAGGTGCCGAAGTGCGCCACCGCGATGGCCGAGATCGATTTCCGCGGCCTCACCGATGACTTCAAAAAGTACGAAGGCCTAACAATTTCCGAGATCAATCCGGCCGACGAAAAGAAGGTCAAAGCGTTTGAGGCCTCGGTGAAAACCAAGGTCAAAGAGCGTGATGCCTTGATCGAGAAATACAAGGCGGTGGCCGAATATGGTGTGGCGGAGTGGGCCTTGGCGGCGCTGTATCACATCGGCGAAGCCTACCAAGATTCTGTGGACAAGCTTCTGCAGGCGCCCATCCCCGATAAGGTGCAGGGGATGAAGCTCACCGACGATATCAAGGAGCAACTGCGGCAGAACCTGAAGGACATGACGCCCACCATCGTCGAGTCGGCGGTGGAGGCGTATCGGATCTGCGTCAACAAGGCCTCGGAGTTAGGCGTGTACAACAAGTGGTCCACCAAGGCGCTCACCGAGTTGCAGAAGCTGCGCCCCGAGGAATTTCCACCCGTGAACGAGCGGACCGAAGCGGCGCAGTTTGTCGACAAGCTCGTGGTGCAGTCGAACAACATCGTTATTCCCGACGGCGACAGCTGGCGCACGTTGGCGCAAACGATTGAAGTGTCGGGCAAGGCCGAAGCGAGCGGCCAACCCGCGGTGGAGACCAAGAAGCACGACAAGGCCCCGGCAGGCCCGGCCCAAAGCGATGAGGGCAAGAAGGGCAAAAAGGGCGACAAAGGCAAGAAGGCCAAGAAGGGCAAGGGGGACAACTGATGCGAGTCACCCTGATGAGCCAGATGATGACAACGACGAGTCGCCAGAGCGTGCGGAGTGTTTGGATCGGCATCTGCCTAGGCTTGTGTGCCTGTGGCGGGGGCAGTGAGCAGGCGGCACCACCGCCACAAGCGGCGCCCACGCAAGCTGTTGAGAATCCTACGGAGGCCGCGGCTAAACCTGTGGTCGCGGACGAAGCGACCACCAAATTTGCGGCACTTACCAAGGAGTTGGAGGAGCGCTCGACCGACAAGCCGCTGGATGGCGCTTGGCTGGAGCAGCAGCTCAAGGCGGTGTTAGCCGCGAACCCGCGGCATTCGGCGGCACGTTTCAATCTGGCGGTGTTGTACGCGCTCAAGGGTGACAAGGCGCAGGCCAAGGCGGCTTACGAGGCCATCCTCAAAGATGAGCCGAAATTCGTGCCGGCCATCGAAAACCTGGCAGCGATGAGCGTTGCGCAAGGCGATGTACCCGCGGCGTCGGCGACCTACAAGCAGATCGTCAAGGCCGACCCAAAGAACCAAACCTCGCGTCTGGCGCTTGCGCGCATCCTGCAGACGCAGGGGCAACACCAAGAGGCGATCGATCTGTGCCGACAGGTGCTGCAGCGCAAGGCCGATGAGATCGAGGCCTTTCGCATCCTGGCCGAGAGCTATCGAGCGCTGGGCGATATTCCGATGGCAGAGTTGATCATCGGCCGTGGTTTGAAGGTGAACAAAGACGATTCGTCGTTGCACTATCTGACCGCGCAAATCCTGCTCGACAAGGGCGATTTGCCCGGGGGTGTGCGCACGCTAAAGGAAGTCATCCGGCTGAAGCCGGAGTGGCTAACCCCGCGTGCGCGGCTCGCGGAAATTGCGTTGACCTACCGCGATTTTGGCACCTCGACGCAGCAGTACGAGCAGATCCACAAACTTTTGCCGGAGGATCGCTCCGCCAAGTTAGGGTTGGCCGTAAGCTACAAGGGTCTGGGGCGTTACGACCAAGCCGAGAAGCTTTACAATGAGTTGTTGGCCAAGGATCCGAAGGACTTCGACGTTTTATGGAACATGGCGGTGTTGTTTCACCTGAACACCAGTGAATTCGACAAGGCCACCGAGTTCTACAAACGCGCGAAGAGTGTCGCACCGGCGGGGGATAAGCAGGCCGAGAGCATCGACCAACGTGTTCAAACAGTGGCCAAGCTCAAGGCCGACGACACTGCGCGCAAGGCCCGCCAAGAGCGTGAACGCAAGAAGCAAGAAGGTATTGCGGCGGCGTGTGCGGCGATTGCCAATGGGCAGCCGGCCAATGGCGAAGCGATTGGCGGTGAGCAAGACCGTATCCAAGCGGCGTGGGATTTGTTGCTGGTGACGGCGGTCGGCAAGATCCAGGCGGGAGATGTGACGGGCGGCGAAGCCTCGGCCAAGTGCGCGTTGGGCATCGTACCGACAACCCCGGGTGCCGGCGCGGTGGCCTGCGGGCAGCTGCGCGTCAACTGGATCCAAATCCAGGATCAGGCCGGTATGCTCACCTCGGTGGAGGCGATGAGAAACGCGCTTTCGGTCATCGAAGAGGCTGTGAAGTGCGACCCAGAAAACCCGGATCCGCAGCTATTCAAGCAGCAACTTGAACAGATGATTGTGCAACAGCAGGAGGCCGGGCAAGCTGCACCGGCAGATGGGGCCGTGCCTTCGAGTGAGGCCCCGGCCGAACTACCGACCTCGCCCTAGGCAGGATCGGCGAACGTCCGGATGGCGTGCGCGCTGACGATCTGGGGGTTGGGTCACGCGCACGGCTGTACTATAGTAGGGTGCCTAGGCGCTGTTACTGAGGTGAAACGGCCATGAAAACAAGACATTGGCTCGCTGGGTTGGTCATTGTGGGCGGCCTGTTGTTGGTCTCGCAAACAGCGTTGGCCGAGGACGAAGTTATCTACAAGAAGCACACGGTCGTGGATTTCGGCGACGACACCATCGACGGCAGCTTGTCCAAACCTGATGGCGCCTATCTAGAAAGTCGCAAAAACCAGCGCCATGCGCGGCTCATCAAGGTCCGCGAGACGTTCCGAACCGAAATTCTCATGTCTGTGCGGGGTCTGTAGGGACCGCTCCTGCGGCCACCGGGGTGATCGATGGGTGTAGCGCTCAACATAACCGTGCAGAAGGCTGGCCAGCTTTTGGGCCAGTTTCAGTTCGACTCGGACGTTCACCGGACCATCAAGATCGGCCGGCTACCTTCTGCCCAACTCAAGATTGACGACCCAAAAGTCTCGCGTATCCACGCGGTGATTGAGTTTGCTGGCGGCGAGATGTCGCTCATCGACATGGGGTCGTCGGTCGGTACCACCGTGAACGGCGCCAAGGTTCACAAGATCAAGCTGAACCCAGGCGACACCATCGGCATTGGCGATATCCAGATCCTCATTGGTACGGGGGCCGCTGCCGTGGCCCAAGCCGCGCCTGTGGCCATGCCAGCCCAGCCAATGCCGCAAGCGCCGCAAATGACCATGCCGCGCCCGGTGCTTGCCCCTATGGCGCAACCTAGCATGCAGGCCCCGCGCGCAGCGGCCGGGATGGCCCCTCCAGCGTTCTCAGCGCCCATGCAACCCACGTTCGATCCCGGCGAGCAGGCTGCCGAGCCGATGCGTCGTATTACCAAGGACCGCCTGCGTGCCGCCGCGGTAGAGTCCAAGCCACACCCGGCGTTGCCGGCCGAAGAGACGATGACGAAAGAGAATCGTCTCTTGGAGATGCGTGTTTATTGGGGCGAGAACCTCCTGGGCGTCTCGCACTACAAAGATCCGAAAGCGATTACCATCGGTGAAACCAAACGCACCGATTTCTTCATTTCTAGCGAAGGTTTGCCCTCGGAAGAGTTTCCGATCATTCGTGCCGCCGACGGTGACTACATGCTCACGTTCGCCAGCGGCATGGACGGCGAAGTGGAGCTGGGCGGTCAGTTAAATCCGCTGCAGGCGTTGCGTGGTTCGTCGGTTGCCAAGAAGGATCCTGAGCTCGAAGCCAGTTACTCGATATCGTTGCCGCCCGAGGCCCGCGCTGTGCTGCATTGGGGTGGGGCAACCTTTGCGCTGCGTTTTGTGGCACCCGCCCGGGCGGTGCCGCGCGAGCTGATGCGCAACATG
>JAKLEG010000026.1 GCA_022703175.1 Myxococcota bacterium
AAGACTGCCGCACCACCGCCGACGATGACTGCCGTTGCGACCATGGCCCCAGCATCGGCCAACCCAGCAAGGGCCTGCCCAATTGGGCCAGCCAAACCACCGCGCTCGACAACTGCATCCCCAACGATAGCACGCTGCGATGCGGCACGGTGCCGCGCAGCGACTTACATGCAACCGGTTTGTGCAGCACCGACGAAACCGTGTTGTGCGACCCCACCTGCCCCAGTGGCGATGATATCCGCAACTACAAACGCTACTACGCCGGCTACTATTTCCTGGGCGCCACCCCCAGCGACCCCGAGACGCCCTACAATCGCGATTGCTACAGGTGCCCTGAGGAGTATGGGTACGGCTGCAGCGAGACCACAGGTGCCTGCACCACCAAGATCGAAGACTGTACCGTTTGTGACGTAGAACCCACTGCGGCCGACCGAGATGAGCCGTCACGCGCGATCTGTGAGCAGCCTCGCGACGAAGCCAACACCTGCATTCGCGATGAACCGCCGCAATGGGGCGATATCACCGGGGATCCCAACAACGAGTGTCCGTTCGTCAGCTGCGCTGGCTACTATTGGGGCCGCGACATCGAAGGCCGCTGCTTCCTGAAGCGCGACCAAGATGCAGACACCGTGGTGTGCAAAGCAGGCGGCGAATGCCAGACCGCCGCCGATCTCTGCGACCTCGAACCCAACCCCAACCCAAGCGCCGTGGCGCGGCCACTGTGTAAAAAGGCCACCGGCGGCTGCACCGGCCAAGCACCGGCCGGAGATCCGCTGTACACCAACCAAGACAGCGGCAAAGAGATCGACAACGAATGCGATGGCAGCTTCAACAACTGTAATGTCGCTGGCGACGGCGGCGGGCCGTTCTACTTTGGCATTGTCGATCCGGCAGGAGACGGCCGCACTAATCCAGAATGCTACCTGCGCGCCACTGCGCCCGGTCAAACCTGCAACGGCGCGGGCGCCTGTCAGAGCCGGCGCGAAGCTTGTAGCGCCGCCGGCCAAGGTGACAAAGTCGTGCGACCGGCTTGCCAACAACCGGTGAGTGGTTGCACCACCGACGCCGACGGCACCGCCCATGCGCCGGTGTTCACGCCGGTAGGCGAATACCAAGATCCGTACGAAGAGTGCAGCGGCGCGGCGACCTGCGATGGCGACTCCGATGGGGCCGGGTCACTCGCAGCGGCCTGCAACCCACAACAAGGCCAAAGCTGCGGCTTCGGCGGCCAATGCGAAAATGGCCTGACCTGCGTGGATGGTGTTTGCTGCAATAGCGCTTGCAACGGCAATTGCCAGGCCTGCACGTACGCCAAGACGGGCATCGCCGACGGCACCTGCGCCCCGGTGACGAGTGGCATCGACCCCGACAACGAGTGCAGCTCCTGCCAAACCTGCAACGGTGCAGGTGCCTGTGGCAACGTGCCCAACGGCCAAGATCCGATGAACGACTGCACAGCAGCGGGCTGCAGTAACACCGGCGTCTGCAACGGCAGTGGCCAATGCCAAACCCCAGCCGCTAACACCGACCCCAACGGTGCCTGCCCGACCTGCCAGGCGTGCAACGGTTCTGGGGCCTGCACCAACGTCGCAGGCGGACAAGATCCACTCGATGAGTGTACGCCCACCGGCTGCAGCAACACTGGGGTGTGCAATGGCAACGGCGCCTGCGCCACCCCCACCGCCGGCACCGACCCCAACAATGCCTGCAGCGCCACAGGCTGCGCCACCACCGGTATGTGCGACGGCAGCGGCGCCTGCGCGGTCCCCGCGAGCGCCACCGACCCGAACAACTTCTGCCCAAGCTGCCAAATGTGCAACGGCGGCGGCGCCTGCACCAACGTTGCCGCAGGGCAAGATCCACTCAACGACTGCACGGCCAGCGGTTGTGGCAACACCGGCGCCTGCAATGGCCTGGGCGCCTGCCAGGTGCCCGTGGTAGACACCGACCCCAACAACGCCTGTACGCCAGCGGCGTGCACAAACACCGGCGATTGCGATGGTTCGGGCGCCTGCAAGATTCCAAGCATAGGCACCGATCCCAACGGTGCTTGCACCGCGTCTGGGTGCGGCAACTCCGGATTCTGTAACGGAATTGGTGCCTGCCAAATCCCCGCGGCGGGCACCGACCCGAACAACTTCTGCTCGACCTGTCGGGTCTGCAACGGCGCCGGCAGCTGCTCGGACGTCGCCAGTGGCCTAGACCCGAAGAGCGACTGCACCACCGGGACCCCGGGCAACATCGACTCGTGCAAAGGCGCCAACTGCAACGGCTCCGGCGCCTGCCAATACTTGGCGGGCGAGCAAGCACAGCCTGCCTGCAAGCGATGCAATGGCAGTTCGTACGACCCGGTCAACCTTGCGGCCGATTCGCAGGACGTGGAAGGCTCAAACACCTGCAGTGGCACCTGCCAGAAATGTGCCGCGGGCAGCTGCAACAGCCAACTCTCCACCGAAGATCTGTTTAACCAGTGTGATACCTCGGCCACCCCAGGTTCGGCCGGCTCGTGCCGGAGCTCGACCTGTAGCGGCGTTGGCGCCTACTGCGGCTACTTGAACGCGGGCGAACAATCACAACCTGCCTGCATGCGTTGTAGCGGCGGCTCCTACGATCCGGTGAACTTCACCGACGACACTCGCGATAGCGAAGGCGGCAATGTTTGCAGCGGCACCTGTGAAAAATGCTCGGCTGGAGCTTGTGATATCCAGACATCTGCTCAAGATCTGTTCGGCGATTGCACCACGGCCGCCGCGGGTACCGCCGGTTCTTGCCGGAGCCCTACTTGCAGCGGCCTTGGCACTTACTGTGGTTACCTAGGCGCCGGTGAGCGCTCACAGCCAGCCTGCAAGCGGTGCAGCGGTGCGTCTTACGATCCTGTGAACATCATCGATAATACCCAGGATTCTGAGGGCTTGAATCAGTGCAGCTCCACCTGCCAAAAATGCTCCTCGGGAAGCTGCGTGAACCAAGCCAATAGCGAGGACTTATTCAGCCAGTGCACCACCGCCGCCGCAGGCACCGCAGGCTCCTGCCGAAGCTCCAACTGCAGCGGCAGCGGCGCCTCGTGCGGCTATTTGGCCGCAGGGGAGGACTCCCAGCCTGCCTGCAAACGCTGCAGCGGTAGCTCCTATGACCCGGTGAATGTTACCAACGATACCCAAGACACCGAAGGCAGCAACAACTGCACAGGCACGTGTCAGAAATGCTCTGCGGGCACTTGCAGCAACCAGCTATCAAGCGAAGACCTGTTTGGCCATTGCACCACCGCGGCTGCAGGCAACGCCGGCTCGTGCCGCAGCCCCAACTGCAGCGGCAGTGGCGCTGCCTGTGGATATTTGGCCGCCGGTGAAAACTTACAGCCGGCCTGCAAGCGCTGCACCGGCAGCTCGTTCGACCCCGTGAACTTCGCTGACAACAGCCAAGATGCCGAAGGCGGTAACACCTGCAATGCCACCTGCGTCAAGTGCTCGTCAGGCAGCTGCGACAATCAACTGGCCAGCGAAGACTTGTTCAACCAGTGCACCACCGCGGCTCCAGGCAATGCGGGTTCGTGTCGCAGTGCGAATTGCAGCGGCGGACCTAGCTGCGGCTACCTTGGAGCCGGTGAAAACTCGCAGCCCGTCTGCGAGCGTTGCGACGGCACCTCGTACAACCCCGTGTCCTTTGCTAACGGCACCCAGGATAACGAGGGCAGCAACCAGTGCGTCGCCGCCGGTTATGCCTGCTACGCGGCCTCCTGCTTGCTCAGCCTCGGTGAAACCTGCACGGCCGATGCCCTGTGCGCCAGCAACAACTGCGAGTGCACCAGCGCTAGTTGTGCCGCGCGGGCTTGCAATAGCGTGGCCTGCTTCTGTGGCTATGACGCCGCCGCCAATGGCAGCTGCGACGACTTCTTGACGAATGGTGTGAAAGACCCCGAGGACTGCACAGGCACCCACAGCTGCAATGGCGCAGGCGTGTGCCCATAGGCGGCTGCAACCAGGAATGAGATGTCCGGACGTGAGACGTAAGGTGAAGCACGGCAGTTGGCGCTCCGCTGGCCTGGTCCTGATGATCGCTGGGGGGCTCACGTGTGCCGGCTCCAATCGTTCTGAGCGCATGCCCGCCACGGCGATTCTCTCGCAACCCCCCGCGGCCGTGGTTGCAAGTCGTCCGCCACCAGGGCCGCCCCCACCAACCTCCACACCCCCCAGCGCGCCGGTGACTGTGGCCAGCACTGGTCCCGTTGCTATGCGCGTCGCAGCCAGCACGGCGACAACGCCCCTCGACCAACAAACGGTCGCCCGCGCCCGCACCCTGGTGGACGAAGCCACCAAGCACTACCGCGCTGGCAGCTACGACAAGGCAGAAAGCGCGCTCAAAGAAGCCATTGCGTTGTATCCGTTTTTAGCTGACGCCAACCTCTTGTTGGGCAAGGTCTTTTTGCTTAAAGGCTCGGCGCTGCGCGATGTTGGCATGGTGTCGAGCGCGCGATTGATGTTCGAAATGGCCCACAACATCGACCCGACGCTGCGCGAGGCCGAGCTGCTGCTCGATCTGTTCACGCATGAGCCTAGCGAAAAACCATGACCTCCCTGACCGTCGAGGCACTGACCGCAAGCTATGACACGACCGTAGCCTTGCAAGAGGTTTCGTTTACGATCCCCGGCGGCGCGGCGCTGGGCTTGATTGGCCCGAACGGGGCGGGAAAAAGCACGCTGATCAAAGCAGCCGCAGGGCTGTTGCCCAAGCAAGGGAACGTGCACTACGGTGATCTAGAAGTAGAGGCGTTGTCGATGCGGGAGCTGGCGGCGTTACGCGCCTATGTTCCGCAACAAAGCGAAGCGGCACTGCCGTACACCGTGGCCGAGGCGGTGGCGATGGGCCTGGCACACCAAAGTCGTTTCTATGGCACGCCGGCAGAGCCTGCACGCGTGGCTCGGGCGTTGGCCGAGGTCGGTTTTGAAAAATCTGCCACTGCCCGCTGGGACCACCTCTCTGGGGGGGAGCAACAGCAGGTGTTGTTGGCGCGCGCGCTGGTCGCGAGCCCCGACGTCCTGATCTTGGATGAGCCGGTAAGCGCGCTGGATTTCAAGCACCGCACGCAGCTTGTGAAGACGCTGAAACAGCGCGTCGCACAAGGCGCAACCTTGCTGGTGTCGTTGCACGACCTGGCCCTGGCGGCGCTCCTGTGTGAGCGCGTGCTGCTACTCGCGCATGGGCGCGTGCTCGCCCTAGGCACACCGCATGAAGTCTTGACGCCCGAAATCCTGGGCGCGGCCTATGGCGTCCCGGTGGTATGCGGCACGCACCCCACGTTGCACACTCCCACGGTCGAGCTCGACCCGCGAGCTTGGCAATGAGACGGTGGGCAGCCCTGCTCACGCTGTCGTTGGCCTTGCACCTGGGGGCCTGGCAGCTGGCCCGCGCGTGGGCGGAAGAACCCCGACCCCACCTGGTAAAGGCGCTAAGCATTCAGCTCGTGCCCACTGTGCATGCCGAGGCCCTGCCAAAAACCCTGCAACACGCCGCCGCTGCTGGGGCCGATCACACTGCGCCAATGCCAGCGCCAAACACACAACCAACCGTGGCACCTGCGGCCGATTCATCGACCCCTGCTGTGCCGTTGGACGCGACCTTGCCGATGGTCACCACGACATTGGCCGATGGTTTTGTGCTGGGCGTTGCGCCCAACATCGCGGTGGACGGTGGTGGCGATTCAGGCAGCGCGGGCGCAGGCCATGGCTCTGGCACGCAAACCAACAACGGTCACGCCGGTTCTGGCAGCTTGAGCGTAGGACAACACGATTGCTGGGGACCGATCGGCGCCGAGCTTAAAAAGCGCGTGAGCCATTTGCCACAGGCCTTGAGACGCCGAGGTATTTCAGGACACGCGGTGGTGCGCTTTGCGTTGGATCTCGGCGGACGGGCCACACAGATTGTGATCGAGGAACAGAGCGGTTCGCCTCTCGTCGCCCAAGCCGTGCAAGCGTTGTTCGAGGCGCCGTTTGTAAGCCACTGTGAAGGCCAGGGTCGCTTCCCGGTGATCTTTGAGGTGCGGCGAGGCTAGAGAAACGCCCCAAGCGTGAGAATAAAGCCCCAGTTGTTCGCGCGCGTCAGTGACTGCTCGTAGGCCAGACCCGCAATCCCTCCCTGGTTAACCCAGCCGATGCCACCGCTTAGCACATGCTCGTCGCCGGCTTCGCCTGTACGACGCACAAACGGTCGATACTGATATCCCAACCGCAAAGGCATCGTGTTATCCATCAGGTACTCGGCACCCGCATGATAGGAGATCTCTTTGTCGGTGCTGTGCTGGGCGTTCATCACGGCGTCGGCGGCCAACACCACGCTACCAGTATCGAAAGCAATTCCCCCCGAGTAGGTGCGCGGCAACAGCTCAGGGGCATCACTGTCCACGACGTTATGCGCCACAACCCCGACCCCAACCTGGCCCAGTCGCGCCATCAAGCCAATGTTACCACTGTAGATGTTCTTCAATTCTTGGCGCACACCGGCCGCGTCGGTGTACTCGCCGCGTAGGTAGCGCGCAGAGAGTCCCAAGGCCAACCCCTCGCTAATGGCGTAGCTAGAGCCCACCGTCACGCGATGCAGTGCAGCATCATACCCAAGCTTGGTGCCGCGCTCGCTGGTGTAGGCCAAGCCGCCCGCCACTGGGCCGGACTTGGAATCAACGGCGGATGCATTCATGTACGTCAGGCCATCAAACGGCGAGTAGCCATAATTGGCCTCCACCGCGTAACGCTTGGCCACCGACATCCCGGCTGGGTTCAGGTACAGCGTGTCGTTGCTCGTACCCAAGCCGCGATGCGCCCCGCCCATCGCCTTGGAGCGATTGCCTACCAACTCATCCACGATCCCGGCCTGGGCCGCCTGTGTCGCCGCGATGCTGCCTCCGAATACCACCATGAACCAGAAACTGCGCATGCCGAGAGGCTTATCTGGTAAAGCCTACGAAACCAAGTAACAAGCGTGTCGCCCTTGACCGTTGGGCGGGGCTTTCCTAATCAGGGCTCGAAAGGCCTTTGTGCCAAGGAGTCGACGTTGTGACTGCTGCCCATCCTTTTGAGGTGTTGAAGGAGCGCGGATTTCTCGCGCAGGTAACCGACGAAGCCCAGGTACGCGCGTTGTTTGATGCGGGCAAGGTCACAGCCTACGTCGGCTACGATCCCACCGCACCAAGCCTGCATGTCGGCCACCTGTTTTCGATCATGGCGCTCAAACACCTAGAGCGCCTGGGGCACACCCCCATCGTTTTGTTGGGTGGCGGCACAGCGATGGTGGGCGACCCGTCGGGCAAAAGCGAAATGCGCCAGATGCTCACCCACGAGCAAATTGACGCCAACGTCGCGTCGTTCAAAGAGCAGGTCTCGCGTTTCCTGGATATCGACGGTGGCAAAACATTGCTCGTCAACAACGCCGACTGGCTCTTGCCGCTCAACTACATCGAGTTCTTGCGCGATATTGGCCGACACTTCTCCGTAAATCGCATGCTCGCCGCCGAAGCCTACAAGATGCGCCTGGAGCGCGGCCTGTCGTTCATCGAGTTCAATTACCAACTGCTGCAGGCTTACGACTTCTTGCAGCTGCGTCGTCGGCACAATTGCTTGCTGCAAATGGGCGGAGATGACCAGTGGGGCAACATCCTGGCTGGCGTAGATCTCTGCCGCCGCTTAGACCAAACGCTGGTGCACGGCCTGACCTTCCCGCTGTTGCTCACTGCCACCGGCAACAAAATGGGCAAAACCGAAGCCGGCGCAGTGTGGCTCGCGGCCGACAAGCTGTCGCCCTATGAGTACTACCAGTATTGGGTGAATATTCACGACAGCGACGTGGCACGCATGTTGGGCTACTTCACGTTTTTGCCGATGGCCGAGATCAACGCGGTGAAAAGCCTGGGCGGCGCCGATTTGAATGTGGCCAAAGCCATCCTCGCGTTCGAAGCCACGCAGCTAGCGCACGGCATCGAGCCTGCGCAAAAAGCTCACGCGGCCGCCCAAGCTGCCTTCGGCAGCCGTACCTTGCCGGCGCAAATTTTGCCCACGAGCCAGGTTCCGCGCGGCGGCGGCGCCGACGTGGCCGACATCCCGACAACGCTCATCACCCAAGCCGAGCTCGACCAGGGACTGCCGCTGACGGCGTTGCTTGTGACCTGCACGCTGGCCAGCTCTGGCAACGAGGCACGCCGCAAAGTGCTTGAAAACGCCGTGAAAGTGAACGAGACGGTGGTCAACGATCCGAAAGCACAGGTGGCGGCTAAGGATCTCTTGGATGGCCGTATCGTCTTGCGCTTGGGCAAAAAGAAGGTCCACCAACTCAAGGTCAGCGGCTAGCCCAGCGGCGCCTGTCGAGCGCGCCCCCCAAGAACGATGACACGCCCACCCTGGTTCGGCGCTATAATAATGAGGCGCACGCCTTTGAAGGAGCCGCGATGAGACGCATGTGGGTGGGGGTGGGGCTGATAGGGCTCACGATACTTTGGACGCCGCCGCTTTTGGCACAGCGTCGCGAAGGGACCGTGGAGCGCGCCGTACCCGAAGCGCCACTCCCCGACGCGCCCGCAACCGGAGATGTGACCCTCATCAAGGACGAAGCCACGATGGCGACGCCGACACCGGAGACACCACCCGAGCGCGTGTGGGTGACGCAAGCAGTCGCACGCTACCTGGAAAGCCTGACAGACTGCGGCGACAAGGCCCAAAAGAACCACTGGGCAACCGATGACCCCCGCTTTGTCCGCTGCGTCTGCCCGTTGGCCCTAAAGTGGCGCTTGCCTAAGCTTGCGGCCCCGCTGTTGTTCCATACGCCCATCGTCAAAGGCAAAAATGGCCTGTCGCTGACGGTGACCCCAGAGGGTAAAGCCAGCAACTGTCGCGTTTGGGTGGGCGCTGAACCGCCGCCACCGCCCGCTGAGCCAGCAGCAGCAGCGTCGCCCGCCACGCTACCTGTCCCAGCCACCGCGCCCAGCGCGCCACCATCTCCCCCTGTGCCGACTGGAGGCACACCGTAGCACCATGGGAAAACACCGTCTGCCCGCGCCGCGTGTCCGCATCGTCAACGAACAAAATGCCCCGGTCCACCGCTCGCTGCTCGACAACGGCTTGGCCGTGGTGCTTTGCCCCCGCGCACACCTGTCGCAATCATACGTCGCCTTCTACACCGGGCTCGGCTCGCGCAACGAGCGCCCTGAGTTGAACGGTATCTCACACGTGCTCGAACATATGTTGTTTCGTGGCACCAAAAGCTACCCTGATGCGACGTTGTTAAACCTCGCGGCCGAGGAGATCGGCGGCTTTTTGGAAGGTGCGACCTATCGCGACCATATGATGTTCGCGACCGCCTGCCATCCGTCGGCCTTGGGCACCGCGATCGACATCTTGGCGGAGCTGGTGCAAACGCCCCGCTATCGCTCAATGGAGGTCGAGCGCGCCATCCTGCGCGAGGAGCTCTTGGAGACTCTCGATTCCGATGGCCGCATGGTGGATTTGGACAACATTATCCATGGCATGCTGTTTGGCGACACTGGCTTGGGCATGCCGATCGAAGGGTCGGTGGCGCACTTAGAAAAGTTCACCACCCGCGATCTCGAAGCGCATCGTCGTGAATTCCTCGTTGGCACCAACAGCGTTGTGAGCATTGCGGGGCCGCTCGATGTGCATGCGGTGCTCAAGCGCGTGAAGAGGGCGTTTGGGGGCCTTGCCACCGGCACCCCGCCAATGACAGTCACTCCCACGCACCACGGCACACGCCCACAGTTCAAGTTCGTCCGCGATGCAGCCAGCCAAGTGGATTTGCGTATTTGCTTCGACGCCGTGCCGGTGCACAACCCGATGTACCCGGCGCTCGTGATGCTGGCGCGCGTATTGGCCGATGGCCTGGGCTCGCGAATGCACGCCGAATTGGTTGACCGACGCGGCTTGGCTTACGCGTTAGCCGCCGGCCTTACCACCTACGCTGATTGCGGCATGTTCGAATTCGAAGTCACCGTGGCCCCCAACCGCGCCGCCGAAGCCGTGGCAGCCATCTTAGACTTTGCCGCATCGGCCCATCGCTTTCGCTACGATAACGACGAGCTCCGACGCACCCGCCGGCGTTACCGTTACGGCATCGAGTTCATGCGCGACTCGCCTGGCGACTTGGCTAGCTTCTACGGTCGCTCGACGCTGTTTGGGATCGAGCGTCATATGGAGCAGCTACCGCACCAGATTGAACGTTTATCGAGCGAAGCGCTGCGCCGCGCGGCCCACACGGTGTTCCAGCCCAAGGGTCTTACGCTTGCGGCCGTGGGCGAACTCAAACGCGGCGAATGGAAGCGGGTTCAGCAGGCCGTGACGCTGTTTACGCGAAAGGCGTAAGGTCGGCGCCCGGCACCACCACCGACATCTTGCCAACCAACACCCGCACTTGCGCCTTGGTGTCGATGTCTTGCACAACGCCGCTCTTGCCTGAGAAGACGCCGGCAATGATGCGCACCTTGTCGCCCTTGCCGAAACCCAAGGCCTTACGCTTCTTTTCGGCCTTCTCTTCCTGGATCTGCTTGTTGACCTCGATGTGGTCGTTGGCCTTGTCCCAGGCGATGAAACGATAGATCGGCAGCAAGGCGCCCAACCAACGACTCACGTGGTCGGCGAGCTCGGCGCCAAACTCAACGGCGTCGGTCGCCGGAATGCTCTGGCCCACCATCCAGGCCGGATGGTCGTTACCCAAATTGGCTGCCAAATCCGCCAACAGGTTGAGGTTGGCCTCTTGCGCTGGCGCCAAAGCCCCCTGCACACCCATCATTGCCCCTTCGGGCAACTCTCGAATCAAGTCTAAAAGTTGCTCGCGCTCCCAAGTCTTTTCCAAAATCGCCGCCAGGTTGCGGCGATCGACCACGGCGCGCGGCGCCAACCACAGCCCCACCCAAACTTCGGTCTGGCGAATCACCACTGCCACGGTGAGGTGTTTGTCTTGTGGTGCAATATCGAAGAGCTTCTGCTCGTCGAGCGGCGTCTTTTCCAAGAACGTCGCCAGATTCTTTCGGCCGGCTTCATCGCGCGCCCAGAAGACCCATTGGGCATCAACTTTTTTGTGGTTGATGATGTTGGGATTCTCGTCGGTCGCCGCGCGCGCCAGGCCTTTCAGCTCTTCCTTGAGGTCCTGTTGCGCTTGGTCGCACATCGCCACCATCGCGTCCTTGACGCGCATACGCGTCAAGTTGTGGACGTTGCTAGCCCACTTATCTGGTGTGTAGGCCGCAAACGCGTCACTCGTAAGACCCTTGAAGGCGGACATCTCGACCATCTCCTCGCCACAGGAGGTCCCGCAGCTTGGGGGGACCTACCCCGCGAAGCCCCGACGGGTCAAGGATGGTGGTCTGGTTACTTGATAATGACCGCGACGCGCAGAAGTTCGGGGCGCAGTGTCATCCCCTCGGCTTGGCTAGATGCAACGTTGACAAACAGCTTGGCTTTGCCGTTGTCGTGCTCGCCCACACCTAGCGAAACTCCGGCCCGCACCCAGTCTTGGTTCATCGCTACGCTTGCAACCTTGAGCCGGCGCGTCACATCGAGCACCGTGGCCAAGTCGAGCATCACCGTCGAACACAGCACCACCACGTCTGCACTCGTGGTTTTGATCGCCTCTTCCAAGGCACCAACGCTGGTCGTAGGTAGCTCCACCAAGCGCACCCCTAAACCTTGAACTTTGAGGCTGGCGACTCGGCTAAAACCCTGTCGCAGGTCATCACAGCTCGCCGGATTGCTTACAGGCAGCGCCATGCCAACAACCACTTGCTCACCCACGCGCCCCTTCAACGCGTCGTCGTAACTCAGCGCGCGCATGACAATGGCAGCCTGCAACTCACCCATCTCGATGGCCTGAGCTTGCGCGCCGTGCAAAAAAACTCCGGCACCGATGAACATAATCGCTAGGATCCGAATAGTGGCCCCTCCAATAACGCGATGTAGCCGAATCATTCTGCTCCCGAAGATACTGGCAAACACGGCCCCCAAACACATGCCAGCTATTGCGCTTCGTGCGCTCTTGCTATCGTATGCCGTCGTTTCGACAGGGACAAGATCCTAGAGAGTGCTCCTTAGAATGTGCGTTGCCAAGAGACTTATGCGCTTGGCCTCACACCGACCGGCGAGGAGGTGTTGGATGCGTGCACTGATCGTTATGTGCGTGATGTTGGGAGGTGCGGCGGCAACGGCGGCCACCGTTCGGGCCACCTGGAGCGACTATATTAAGGCCAATCGCTACATTTGCCCGGGCCCGTTCGATACCCTCAAAGAGACGCGCGAGCTGAAGTTGGGCGGGAAAACCTACTCGCACAAAGGCTATCGCCTGGAGGTCAAGGACCCCGATCCCGACAGCAAGATTGTGTTGGGCGTGTTGAGCGCGATCAAAGACGTCGCCGCACCCACCCAAGAGAACCTGCAGCGCACCTTTGCGTGGTTTAAAGAAAAAAAGGTCGAGTGGGTGATCGTCAATGGCGACGTGGCGCTAGAAGAATTTGCGTTGGAGGAGGTCATTGACTTGATCGCCGCCCCCGGCTTTCCGGTGCTGGTCACGCTGGGCAACAGCGAAAGCAAAGGTAGTTTTGCGCGCGTCTATGCCGACCGCGAGGCCAAGTGGCCCAACCTGGTGAATGGTGTGTTTGTACGCCAACTGATCGCCGATGATGCCGAGCTGTGGACCTTGCCCGGTTACCACGACAAGCGCTTCGTACATCAAGGCAATGGCTGTTTGTACAAGCCCGAAGACCTGGACGCGATGGCCAAAGCGTTAACGCCTGCCGGCAAAAATCCGGTGGTGTTGGTAAGTCATGGGCCCCCCAAAGGTCAGGGCGCCCTCGCGATGGACTACATGGCCGACAAGGTGAACGTCGGGGACGAGGGGTTAAACAACCTCATCGAGAAGAAAAAGATCGCCTTTGGATTATTTGGCCACATTTTGGAGGCGGGCGGCGTGGCCGTGGGCAAGGAGTTTGGAAGTCTCGTAAAGCCCAACACGCCGGTCACGTCGTTGTATCTCAATGCCGGCAGCGTCTCGGGTGATCCGTGGGGCCAAAACGACGGCTCCACCAGCACTGGCATGGCCTTCGTGGTCACGATCGATGGCGACAAAGCCAAGTACGAAGTGTTGCGTCTGACGCCCAAAGCTGAGGAAGAGGAGTAAAACCCGTGCTGATCGTCGTTTTTACTCCCCACAAAAGATCGCACAACTTCGTCAGTTGCCTCTTCACCTCTCCTCCTGGTCGTTGTAAACAGGCGCCGCGCGGATGACCCGTCATTGAGACGAGCACGCTTTGGAACGACAGGAACAGGAGAAACTCATGCGTAAGGTTGCGATCGCGGTGGTGTCGGTGGCTTTGTTCGGTTTTGCTGGCTGCAAGAAGCACAACGCCGAGCTTGAGAAGCAAATGGTCGAGATGAGCGACAAGCTCGTCGCCGACTGCAAGGGCGCGGTGGACGCGCTGGCTAAGGCTAAGGCTGAGCACGACAAGTTCGTGGTGGATCACAAGGCCCTCGTGGCCGACGGTGGCGAAGCGGTGGCCCCGATCGTTGCTGAGTGCGAGAAGGTTGTGGCCGAGACCACGAAGACCTTGGGCGCTCACGACGAAATGCTGAAGGCTCACGACGCCACGATCGCCGAGATCACCGCTGCCAAGGCCAAGTACGCTGAAATGACCGAAGAAGAGCAGAACGCCGAGAAGGCCAAGTTGGATGGCGCGCTCGCGAAGGTGACGGCGGATCACGCGAAGTTGAGCCAAGACCTCGCGAAGATCGCGGCCGACGAGAAGAAGCTGATGGACGACACCAACACCGCCAAGGCCGCTGCCGCGGCGAAGCCGGAAGCCGACAAGAAGGGTGCGAAGGGCGCCAAGGCTCCGAAGGCCGCCAAGAAGGCCAAGAAGTAGTTCAAAACCCCGTCACCGCCCGGTGATGGGGACTTTCGTTTGTTCGATCCCGACGACCGGCCAGCGCAAGCTGTGTCGGTCGTCGTGTATCTTCCGCTCGCCCACTCCCCGCGTTGTGTCCGATGATTTTCTTGGCCCAAAATTGTGGGCTTGGCGTAGGTTTTAGGCAGCGAGCTCCCATCGCATGAGCGTGCCATGAAACCGATTCCAGCCTCCGACTTGTCCCCCCGCACCACAAGCAGTGCCGTACCCGCCTCCGTCACGCCGAACAACGCCTCAGCGAACACAGAGACACCGACTGTCACGCCAACCCCAGGCGATGTCGACAACCTCATCGCCACCGCAACAACTACAGGTACCGCCTCAGCCCCACAAACTCTCTCCCGAGGTTTGGAAAGACCCTTGGGCGCAGGCCTCACGCTGCGCGCCGGGGTGGGTGCGCACGGGCTGTCGAGCGAGGGGCTCAGTGACGCAATGCTAAGCTACAGCGATGCCGTCGACGCCGTGATGGCAAAGCTGGAATCGCGCCTGCCCCAGGCCGAGCCAAAGGCGTTACGGCGCTTGGTGTTTTTGTCGCTCGAATCCGCCGCGATAACTTGGGGTCGCCTGGCCACGCACGAAGCCGGACACGTGCTAGGAGCACAAACGGCAGGCGCCAAGGCCCATATCGAACAGCTGGGCCTCACCCAAGGGCTGAGCAGGCTCGAAGGTCCGGCCAACCGCGACCACTACGGCGCGTTCCTCTTGGGGGGACTGAACCAATCCGAAAGCCATCGCAGCTACCTGCATAAAGAATCAGCGCGTAAGGGCGAGTTGTCGCTCGGTAATGCGCTTACGGCCATCAGCACGGCGCTCGACGACACGCTCTACATTGCCACCACATGGCGCGACGCCCAAAAAGGCGCGACCTGGCAATACGCCGATCCGGCCAACATGCGCCGCTTTTTCGCACAAACCGGTCGCCAGGTCAGCTACGAGCATCTACTCGCGAAGGCCTTTGTGGCCGATGCACTGTCGTCTTTGACGTGGGACGCGTTGACCACCGCCTACCAGTACATCAAGACCGGTGATCGGACGCAGGCGCGGGCGCAGTTCGAGCTGTTGGGTGCCCAGATCCTGGGTCCCGACACCTCCCTATTGCGCTCGGCATACGGCGACAGTTTTCGGGTCGAAAGCCAGGTGCACACGAGCGCCACGAATACGTGGGAGGTGCGCCTCGATTTGCGCACCCACCTCGACAACTGGAACTTGAACGCCGTGGGTGTACGCCTGCAAAAACTCGACGCCGCGCGCATCGAGGCGTTGAACCTCACCGTCAGCCCGTATATTGGCGTGGCCACACGGGTCAGCGACCAGAACCCCGCAGGGCTTGCCCTCGAACGCAGGCTCGCAGGCGAGTTGGGCTTCGAATTTTCCGCTCGCCCCCACAACCTGAAGCATGTCGAAATCGTTGGGCGCGTGGGTTACGGCAACCGTGGCTGGGATGGGGCCGCCACCGCCAAGGCGGACATCGACGCCTATGTAGGTGTACGGTTGAGCTTCTAAGGCGCCTACAGTCCTGGTTGCGCGACCCAAGGTGTCAGCGTAGCCTTACAACGATGGCTGCAAGGCCCCAATACAGCTGGATCCACAACCGACGCTCGGCACACGTACCACGCCCGCCCGAGCTGTTGTTGCTTGGTTGGGCGCTGCCGCTGCTAATGAGTTGCAACAACCGCGTCGGCTATGACCTCCAAGCCTCCTGTGACGGCGGCAACTGCACCAAGGTTGGCGACAGCGACTTTGCCAACGGCGAAGGGGCAGAAAACAATCAGCAACCTGACGGCACACCCTCAGACAACACGCCGGTCGGAGATGATGCCCATGGTGGTGACGGCCTCTTGGGCAACGATGGTGCGGCGGTGGGGGATGAGCCAGGAGCGGGAGACGACGCCATAAGCGTGGCACCTACGAACACCCTGTTGCCGGAGATCCTCGGTGCAACCGTGAATGGCCAAACACTCAACGCCACCACCGGTGGCTGGACCGGCACCGAACCATTGACGTTGACCTACCAGTGGCAACGTTGCAATGCCGCTGGCGGTGCGTGCAGCGTCATCTCGGGCGAAACAGCTGTCACGTATTTATTGATCACGGCCGATGTTAATCAGACACTCCGAGTGCTCGTCACCGCAACCAATGCGGCGGGCAATGCCGCCGCCACGAGCCTCGCAACCGCTCTCATCACCGATCTGGTCACACCGGGCGCACCCGTCAACACCGTGCTGCCAACCATCACAGGCACCTTCACCGATGGTGAGCTCATCACCGCCAACCCCGGTAGCTGGAGCGGAACCGCACCGATTACCTTTACCTATCAGTGGCAAGCTTGCGACGCCGTGGGCAGCAGTTGTGCCAACCTAGAGGGAGCCACGGCCAGCACCTACCTGCTCACAGCCAGCACCATCGGCATCACGCTGAAGGTCGTCGTGACGGCCACCAATGGTGTCGGCAGTCGCGCCGTGGCGAGCTTGGCCACGAATGTCATCGGCGACACACCACCAGCGGTGGCTGAGTTTGATAGCCCCGTGCTCGCGATCGCAGTCCAAGGGGATCGCAAGCGGGTGGTAGGCGGAAAGTTCCTGAAATATGGCACAGCCACAACACCAAAGTTGGCGCGTCTGAACACCAATGGCAGCCTCGACACAACCTTTGTCCAGGCCGGCACCGGCATCAACGGCAACGCCAACATCCCAGTCAATGCGATCGCCCTCGACAGCACCGGTAAGATCCTTGCGGGTGGCGCGTTCACCTCGTACAACGGCGTCGTGCGGCCTTACCTACTCCGACTTAACACCGATGGTTCGCTCGACTTGAGCTTCGCAGCCACGGGTACCGGTTTGAATGACAACGTCAACGCTATTGCCATCGATGACAGCGGCAAGCTGGTCGTGGGCGGCGCGTTCACGAGTTACAACAGCACGTCGCGCGCCTACGTGGCCAGGCTCAACAGCGACGGTACGCTCGATTCGAGCTTTGCCCCAACGGGAACTGGCCTAAACAACAACGTGAACGGTTTGGCCATCGAAAGCTCGGGGAAGATCATCGTCGTCGGCGACTTCACCTCGTACAATGGTTCTGCCAAACCCTATATGGCGCGGCTAAATACCGACGGCAGCCTTGATGCCACCTACACGGCGGATGGCACCGGGTTGAACAGCTTCGCCTATTGCGTCGTCTTGGATGCCTCCGAAAAGGCCGTCGTGGGGGGCTGGTTTACCCGCTACAACGGCGTCGCCGCATCGACCCTATTGCGCTTCAATAGCGACGGCACACGGGACACCAGCTTCGGCACAGGCGGCGGCACAGCAGCCATGGTACAAGCGGTGGCCTTGGGCAGCGATGGAAAGCTCGCCATTGCTGGCGGTTTCTCCGATTACGACGGCATCGCTCGCCAGTACGTCGCCCGCGTGAACAGCGATGGCAACCTCGACACCACCTTCGCACCCGCAGGTGCCGGCCTGAATCATGTAGCGCGTAGCATCACCTTCGATGGCGCCCATCTGCTTGTGGGCGGTGATTTCACCCGCTACGACGGCAACACCGCGGGTTACTTCTACGAGTTTTAAATCCCCCCGGGCTCTGTCAAATTCCGAAGATATTTCAGGCGCTTATAAATATATACCTGCCGTGTTCTACAACGGTTCGAGCTAGACAGACGCGACGTTTTGTGGAGCGCTTTTGGCGATGCGCCGACCCTAAAATTGCCCGTCAACGCGGTAGTACCGAGCCTACGATTTTGCTATAAGCCGCCCCCATGTCTGACCCGAATTCCCCAACGGACAACCCCGGCGGTACGCCTCCCCACGCGCCTCCGGCGGATCGTATTCATGGCATCAACATCGAAGACGAGATGCGGGCGTCGTACCTCGATTACGCGATGTCGGTCATCATTGGCCGTGCGCTCCCGGATGTACGCGATGGCTTGAAGCCGGTGCATCGTCGCTCGCTGTTCGCGATGCACGAGCTGGGCAACACTTACAATCGCGCCTACAAAAAATCGGCGCGCATCGTCGGCGACGTCATTGGTAAGTACCACCCGCACGGCGACCAGGCGGTGTACGACACCATCGTACGTATGGCGCAAGAGTTCTCGATGCGCCACCCCTTGGTCGATGGCCAAGGTAACTTCGGCTCCATCGACGGCGATCCGCCCGCCGCCATGCGTTACACCGAAGTGCGCATGAGCCGCTTGGCCAACGAGCTGTTGGCCGACCTCGAAAAACAAACCGTCGATTTTGGCCCCAACTACGACGAGTCGCTCACTGAGCCGCTCGTGATGCCGGCCAGGTTCCCGAACTTGTTGGTGAATGGCTCCTCGGGCATCGCCGTCGGCATGGCCACCAACATCCCGCCGCACAACTTGGGCGAAGTCATCGACGCGGTCATCCACCTCATCGCCAACCCGTCGGCCTCGGTGGCCGAACTGCTGAACTTCGTACACGGCCCCGACTTCCCAACCGCGGGCTTCATCTACGGCGCCGAAGGCCTGCTGTCGGCGTACGAAACCGGGCGCGGCGTGATCAAGCTGCGCGGTCGCGCGGTGGTCGAAGAAGGCAAGAAGCACGACCAAATCATCATCACTGAGATCCCCTACCAGGTGAACAAAACCACTTTGGTAGAGCGCATCGCGGAGCTGACCCGCGACAAGAAGATCGAAGGCATCAGCGAGATTCGTGACGAGTCCAACCGCGAAGGCATGCGCGTCGTCGTCGAGCTGAAGAAAGATGCCTCGGGCGACATCATCCTGAACCAGCTGTTTGCCAACACGCAGCTGCAAACCTCGTTTGGCATCAACATGCTGGCCATCGTCAACGGTCAGCCGCGCACGCTGTCGCTGCAAGAGCTGCTGAAACACTTCGTCGACCATCGACGTGAAGTGGTCACGCGTAGAAGCCGCTTTGAGTTGAATGAGGCCAACAAGCGTTTCAACATCGTCTTTGGCTTGTTGTCCGCCATCGACTCGATCGACCGAGTCATCGAGATCATCCGCGCCGCCAAAGATCCAGTCGCCGCCAAAGAAAACTTGATGGCGGAGAAGCTGCCGATGAGCCCGGCGTTCAAGCAGATGTGCGAACGCCTACTCACCTTCGAGTACCAACCGGGCACCACCGCGCTTGTGGCTGGTTACATGCAGCTTAACGACGCGCAGGCCCAAGCCATTTTGGAAATGCGCCTGGCGCGCCTGACCGGGCTGGAGCGCGACAAGCTCGTCGAAGAAGCCAACGAGCTGAAGGCCATCATCGAGCACCTCTCGGCGATTTTGGCCTCCGACAAGCTGTTGCTCGAAGTCATCGTGAACGAGCTGCTAGAGGTGAAAACTCAGTACGCCGACCCACGTCGCACCGAAATCGTCGGCAAAGCGGTGCACCTGTCGGTGGAAGACCTCATCGCCGACGAACAAATGGTCGTGACGGTGAGCCACACCGGCTACGTCAAGCGCGCCTCCGTCGACCTGTACCGCGCACAAAAACGCGGCGGCAAGGGCAAGCAAGCGGCCACCACCAAAGATGAAGATTTTGTCGAGCGGGTGTTTGTGGCCTCGACCCACGACTACCTGATGGTCTTCACCGACCTCGGCAAGGTCTACTGGGTCAAGGTGCACGAAATCCCCGAGGGCGGGCGCGCCTCGCGCGGCAAACCGATCGTCAACCTTATTCGCATCGCCAAAGAGGAAAAAATCGCGGCGATTCTGCCGGTGTCGGAGTTTGTTGAAGGCCAATACGTGGTGATGACCACCGCCAAGGGCCTCATCAAGAAGACCGACCTGATGGCGTTCGCGAACCCACGACCGTCCGGGCTCATCGCCCTCACTATCGAAGAGGGTGATCGCTTGATCGCGGTGGATCTCACCGATGGTACCCGCGAGATCTTGATTGCCACCCGCTTTGGTTTGGCCATTCGCTTCCCCGAAAAGCTTGTGCGTGCGATGGGGCGCTCGGCCCGGGGTGTCTCGGCGATTCGCTTGAAGCGCCAAGGCGACGCTGTGGTGGGCATGGTGGTGTTGCGCCCCGAGGCGCCGCAGATCCTCACGGTGTGCGACAAGGGCTATGGCAAGCGCACTGCGATGGAGGAGTACCGCCTGCAAAACCGCGGTGGCTCTGGCATCATCAATTGCAAAATCACCGACCGCAACGGCCCGGTGGCCGGTGTGGTGGCAGTCACCCCCGACGATCAAGCGATGGTCGTGACCGATCACGGCACGCTCATCCGCATTCGCGTCAAACAGGTGTCACTGTTGGGCCGCGCCACCCAGGGCGTGCGGATTATTTCGGTGGACGAGGGTGAGTCGGTGGCGAGCATCGCCCGCGTGGTAGAGGGCGATGACGACGACGACGCCCAAGACGCGCGCGTGGTGGCCCGCCCCGATGACAAACCCGAAGACGCCGACGAACCGGCCCCCATAGAAGACGAAGCCGACGACGGCCCGCCCCCAGAGGAGGATGGCGGCAGTGATGAACCACGCAATGACAATTAGGCCGTGCCGCAGCATGGCAGGCTGCTTGACGCTGATATTGGCGCTCGCGAGTTGCCGCACCGACATTCAGTCGGGCATCGATGAAGCCAACGACCTGTTGTATCGCAAGCAGTACGTGGCGAGCGAACGACTCTATCGTAAGCTTTTGAAAAGGCTTGAGAATCGTGGCGACCTAGATGACGAAGAGGAGGCCCAGCGGTTGCTCGTGCTCGATCGCTTAGGCAAAATCAACTCGCTGTACCTGCACGACTATGCCACCGCGGTGAGCGATTACCAGCTGTTGGTTCGCCTGCACCCCAAAACCGATGCAGCGTTTGCGGCGCAGGCCACGGTGGCTGACATCTACCACCACAAGCTGGGCGATCTGCAGGCCGCCATCGACGCCTACCAGCAGCTGGTGAAAGGCTTTCCAAACCGACCCGAAACCCAACGCGCACAGCTGCAAATCGCCAACGCCTACTTCTTACTCAAAAATTACGAGCAGGCGCGCACCGAGTCGGAGTTCCTGATTAACCACTGGCCGCAAAGCGCCGAGGCGCTGCAGGCGCGCTTCCAAATCGCCAACAGCTACTACGTGCAAAGCCGCTACGCCGAGGCCATCGCCGTGTACGAGCGACTCTTGGAAGAGAAACCCGACAAGTCACTTACCTCGCTGGTGCTGTTTGAGTTGGGCAACTGCTTCCAGGAGTTGGCCCAGCCGGAGCGAGCGTTGGCCTACTACTATGCCTGTCTGGCCGACCACCCCGATCCCCTCCTGGTCCAACGCAAAATCAAGCGGGTGCGCGAACGCACGCAAAAAGCCAAGCCGGTGGAACAGCTAGATTTGCCGGACTACATCAAAGAACGACTCAGCAGCGGCAAACGCGCTGCTGGCGAAAGCTCAGGCCGCCAAGCAGGCATCATGGAGGACAACACCCCCGAAGAGCGCGTGCGTGAGGCCCCTAAAGGCAACCACGAGGAGATAACACCCGCGGGTGAGCCAGCAAAAACCAAGAAGAAGCGCAAAGCAAAAGCTGATGATGTAGGCGATGCGACACCCGTTGAGGCTGCCCCTGAGCCGGCGCCTGTCGCCGAGCCGGTTGGCGAGACTCCGTAAAATAACAGTGAGCCTCGCGATTTTCCCGATTGCCTCCCGACGGATCGCTCCTTAGACTCCAGGTGTGCCACCTGCTCCTCAATCCAAGACCCTGTTGTTGACGTTTGCCAACCGCCAAACGTTTCTCGATCGCTACACCGAAGACAAAGAGATGGCCGGGGTTTACATCACCGGTCATACCTACCTGCTGCCAAACGACTTATTAGATGTCGAGTTTGCCTTCGCCGACGACCGCATGGTGTTTCACACCCACGTGGTGGTGCGTGACCGCTTCGTCGAGCCCCAGAATCCCCGCTCACCCGGCTTGCTGTTGGTCTTCTTGCCCTCCGAAGAACGCGGCCGCCAACTGCTGGTCGATTACGCCAGTGGCAAAAGCCGCCCCGACGTGAAACGCCGCCCCCGACGTTTTCGCGTGAGCCTGGCCGCCGAGTATGCCACCGAAGGGGATTTCAAACGCGCAATGGTGGCCGACCTGAGCCGCGATGGCGCCTTTTTGCATACCGAGGAGCTGCTCGATTCCGGCACCTTGGTGATTTTGCGCATCTTGCCGCCGCACGGCCAATCAATCCAAGTACCCGCTGAAGTGGCCTGGCGCCAAGAGAAGCCGCTTCGAGGCTTTGGTGTTCGTTTTCTCACCGGCGACCCCGAAAAGCAGCAAAAGATCGTCGCCCTGGTAGACAGCTCGGCCATGGTGGAGCGGAGTAACTAACCTTCCCCCTGGGCGCTTTGACCGCTTTGCGATATGGCATGGCACACACGACACCTCGATGTCTGGTGCCGTTCGGGAGTCTCTCACCATGAGCAACGTCGCTAAGGCCGAAGCCGCCCGACCCACTGCCACCCCCCAGACGGTTGCAGGATCCCCTGTCGACCTAGCCGCGCCCCCAGCGCCTACAGCCGCACCACTCAACACCGACACCGTAGGCGGTGTGCCCCGCGTGAGCAAAACAGTTGGCTCTGCGGCAGGCGTAGCACCAGCGTTGTTGGCTGGCCTAGCGGCGACAGCCGCACCCACAAGCAAACGCTGGAACGGCCCCACGCTGAATCCCACGCAGCTTGTACCCAATTTTCTCGGCGGCGACAGCGGCCCAACGGTGCTTACGGCCTACAACCCCGCACCTCAGGACGGCCCGCTCACCCTTGACGTGACGAAGACGCCGCTCTTGCTCGTGCCCGGCCGCTTTCAGAACCTGGATGAATACCAGGTGATGGTGAAGCACTTCAGTTCTGAAGGGCGACAAATCTTCTTTTTGTTGTACGACTCCGCCCGCCGCGATCCGGTGCTGATGGCCCAGGAGATGGGCGCCGAGCTCACGAAACTTAAGAGCTTTTACGGTCGCACGCTGCCGTTGGACGTGGTGGCCCACAGCCAAGGCGGCCTGGAAATGCGCTTGGCGTTGGGCCAACTGCAAAGCACACCGCAAGCCACGCCGAACAGCGGGTTTGGTCGTGTACGTCTCGTGGCGCTCGACTCACCCTGGTCGGGCGTCACCAATATCGGCTTCTCCGAGCGGCTATTAGGCGGCGCCAACATTGAGTCGCTCAAACCCGACAGCCCCTTCCTGACCCAAGTGCGCAAGGCCCAACCTGAGCAGATGCAGCTGCGCACCTTTGAGACCTTGGAGGATGACGGCTACGTGCGCGGTTTGGTCGATTTGCCTGACGCCGTGGTGAAAGGTGCCGCCGAACACCTACTGTCGGGGGCCGCCGGCAAAGTCGATCCCAGTATCGAAAATGTGGTGGCGTGGCTCGGCCGTGACGACCGCAGCCCCGCACTGCGTGAACGCCTGGCGGTGCGTCTGAAACATCCCACCTACAGCGCGCTGCTAGATTTGAGTGCCGGTGTCTTGCGCAATGAGCGCACCCCCGGAGAGAACAGCCGAATCGTGCTCTGGCAAGTTCAACCCGAACGTGCCCGCAGCTTTGCTGCTGTACGTCCAGCGCTGGCCGACCTGCCTCCAGAAGGTGCCGAACGTGTCGCCCGCGCCCTGATGAGCAAAGACAGCGCTGCCTCACCCCTTGCGCCCGATGAACAAGCCGTGCGCGATGGCCTCGACCAGGCGATTCGCGACCTGGGTTTCGGAGCCCTGTCGGCCTGTCGCAAGCAGATGCAAAAGATGCTCGACGCTGGCGCCGCACACACGCTGCGCTCGGTGGCGTTGGAGCTGGGGATGCTGTCGGCCACCGACCATCGCGGCATCCTGAAAGACACCGCCGTGCTTGAGCAAGCCTCCAAACTGTTTGCCGAACCCTAATCCGAGAGCTGCATGACCTTGGCTTTGCCACTTGCGCTGTGGGCGCTGTCTGCCGAGCCCACACCGACTCCCCGCGAGGTGCTGTGCATCAGCGTCGAGGCTGCCGCTACCCACGACGCCCAACGTTTGGCGAGTATGATCGCCGATGCCTTGGCCGCTCGCCTCACCTCAGCGCCGGTGGCCGTGCGCCCCTGCGCTGAGCCCACCGCGGCCGCAGGCTGGGTACGGGTGGTGGGGAACGAAACCCAAGCCTGGTATTGGGAACTGCAAACCCAAACCACCACCACCTCAGGCCAACTCGACGTGCCACAGGGCAGCTATGGCCGCCTGACCATCCAGGTGGCCATCAACGTGGCCGAAGCATTGCGCCCCGCGCTCGAAGCATGGTTCGCCCAACTGCAACTGGAGCCGCCGCCGACCCCTGCGGCCCCAACCCCCACCCCCACAATTCTCAGCACAGCAGCGCCACCACCCGAGCCGGCTATGGGGGGGTGGGTCGCCATCGGCCCACGCGCCCACTGGCAGCGCCCCTGGGTCACCGAAAGCTTGGAGCTATTTTTGGCTCCCACCGGCGTAGGTGTACGTCCCCTCGCTGGTTTGGTGCTCCAGGAACTACATCACGTGCGCGCCTACCAGGTGCGGTTGGCGGGCGAATCTGCCGATCTTCATGTCGGGATCTTGCAATCTTTTCAGGGATTTAGCCTGGCGCTCAGCGGCATAGGTCGGGTCATTCGACTGCGCCTCGAAAGTGACCAAGTGACGCTCAAATCGGCCCAGCCCTGGTTCTTCAACGTTGGCGCCGGGCTCGGCGCCTTGTTCCCGTGCACCACCGTGGGGGGATGGACGCTGGCGTTGTATGGGCGTGCCGAGCTGTGGTGGCAACCCCGGCGCTTCGTGGTGGTCGGGAACACGATGATGCGGCAAAGCCATGGCGAATTCACGGCAGGGGTGGCTGTAGGTCTGCCGCCCACCATTTTAAACCTCGGCTCGCCCGAACAATAAGACAGGTGTAGCAGCACAAACGATGGGCGAGGCACATGAGCAACCCGAGAGCGCCAAGGCAATTGCATTCGAGCGCGAGTTGGTGGCGCGCTGGCGCGACGGTGACCTGGCCGCGTTCGATGCTCTGTACCACACCCACGCACCGGTGTTGGCCCGCCGTTTGCGCCGTGTCGTGGGTAACATTGCCGACACCGAAGACCTGCTACAACAAACCTTCATCACGGCCCACAAAACGCTGGCGCGCTTTCGCAGCGACGCGCCGCTCGGACCTTGGCTGGCCGGCATTAGCTTCCACTTGGTGGGCAACTACCTGCGCGCTAAAAAGCGGCGACGGCGACGTGAAACCGGTCGGGAAGAACAAGCCCTGCCCAACCGCGAAGCCTCTGGCGACGCCGAACGCCAGCACGTCAACCGCGACCTGGCGCATGAGCTGTACCAAAAACTCCAGCAACTCCCCGACGACAAACGCCTGGCATTTACGCTGCACCACGTCGAAGGCCTGGGTGTCACCGAAATCGGCAAACTCGTGGGTGCGAGCGCCCAAACAGTCTGGGCGCGCATCGAGAGCGCTCGCCTCCGCTTGGAGGAGATGCTGCACGGTGCCCCACAACGCGGAGGTCGGCGATGACACCCAACGGCCTTAGCCCAGAGCTCGAACACCTGGTGCAAGCGGCGCAGCAAGAGACAGCAGCGGGGTTGCCTCCTTTGGCGCTGGAACGGGTGCGCCTGCAAACGCGACGCAAGCTCGCCGAACCGGCCCCCACGCCGCGACTACGTTGGTTTGTTTGGGGGAGTGCGCTCGGTCTAGGCCTCAGCGGCGCCGCCGCCGGGGTGCTGCTGTGGCTGCAACCCGGCAATACTCCGACGCCCAACCAAGTCGTGGCCACGGCACCGGCCTCGAACCAAACGCCAACCTCAGCAGCGGGCGCGCTGGCGCCGCCTGTCACCACCCGGGCCGGCACACTCACCATTCGGAATGAGCCCCGCAACGTGCGCGCCACCGTCTTCTTGGATGGCACCGTGGTAGGCGTGACACCGCTCACGCTGCAAACACCTCCGGGCCGCCATCTGTTACGCCTGGAAGCAGCTGGCTACGTGGCGCGCGAACAAGAGCT
>JAKLEG010000260.1 GCA_022703175.1 Myxococcota bacterium
TTGGCAGCGTCATGGGTTCAGGTCACGCAGAGGGGTCAATGCTCCTGGGAAACTCCAGGTGCAGGGGGGTCAATGCTCGTGAGAAACTTTAGGCCAGAGGGGTCAAAGGTCGTGGGAATCGACACTCGTCGTCTATCGCATTGACGACATCGTCGAAGATCAGGAACGGACATCTTTGGTGAGCATTCTTTGCCAACAGTATCGCCAGTCCGAGGCACCTCAGATGTCCCTCGCTGAGGACGTGGAGTGCGTCGTGCGGCGTGCGAGTTGTGTCGCCGCAAAAGGTGACGACAATTGTCGCGCCTGGCGTCGTTGGCAGCTCCAGGGCCTCAAGGCGGTCGAAGTCGCAATCGTTCACGTTGAACGCATTGTACAGCTCCCGCGTCAGATCGCTGATGTTCCGAACCAACATAGCGGGAAGCTCGTCTCGGTACGTCTTCAGCCGCCTGAGTAACGAATTGTAGGCGGCTAGATAGCGGCGGTTGTCTTCGAGCAGCGTCTTCTCAGCGGCTGCGCTTTCGATAAGCATCATTTGCGCAACTTGAAAGGCCAGAATTGCCGTTTCGGCCAGGGCCTTGTCTGCGGCCACCGCACTCTCCTTGGTCCTAATTTCGATCACACGGTCTGCAAGCGCTCGGAGGTCCGTCTTCTCCTGCTCAAGAAAGGAACGCTTGGTGACTTCAGATTGAATTTCGCCATTGCGCCGGGTTACGGCCGCCTTGACCTTAGCAACCGACGGCGACGTAGGCATAACCAGATCGGCTAGCAGTGCTGCGCCTTCAAGAGTCGGTGCTGAACGCGGGAGAACATACTCCCGAACTGCCGGTGGTATTTCAAGGTCGCAGTCTGCGCCAGCAGAGCACGAAACAGTGTTCAGCGCCGAGACGGTCTTTATCCCTTGTCGGACCGCTGCGGCGACCACGTCCCAACTTCTATCGATAGCAGATTCAAGTTCAGCGAGTGCCTTGAGTTCACTGCGTTTCTTCCTCGCGAGCTCGAACGGGTTCTCCTTGGCCTGGGACAGCGGCGTCAAACACGCTGGGCAAGAGTCGGGACTATAGGCTTCAACTCCGATTACCGCATCATATAGGTCTTTGAAACTGACATCCGTCTTCGCTGATTCAAACCTTCTCGTCAGCCCGCTAAGCTGCTCAAGCGCGGCATGGATTTCCTGCGTCGCGGTCGCAAGGGCATCATCAGTGGGCAACACCAACAGTGAAGGCACAGGCCGTTGCAGAATTACGTCGATGTCGGCGATACGGCCGTTGTTGGTTCCGTCACCGTTGAGAAATACGAGCAACTCGTCATAGGTTGTGGCGGCGCTCTGCTTCTTGAGCACCGCCGCCTTCTCGTCTGCAAGGGCCTGAAGTCGCGAGGCGATTGATTCCAGTGTAGCGTGATGCCTCTGGAGGGCCGCTTGCTTCTCTGCAAGCTCAGTTGCTTTCGTGCCAACAAGGTCAAGGTAATTGTCGAAGTTGTCCGTGAATCCTTCAACAAAGGAGCTGAACTCGTCCAGCCCAAAGAGGGCGGCTATCCGCGTTGTCTGGTCGGCAGGTGTAGTTGCCGACATTCGCGCGAACGCTTCGATTCTGTTCTTTTCGATAAAGCAGAAACCGAAGAGCCGCGGGTCGGCGGCGACACTGACCTCCTGCCCCTGGGGGTCCGCAGCCTTCAAGATAGGCGCGGAAAAAGTTTCCGTCGCTAGGTTCTTTGCATACCGGCCAACCTTGATACGTCTTGCTTCGGCCTCTTGGATTGTTCCAAGTAATGCGTATTCGATGCCCTCGCAGAGGCTTGACTTCCCAGAACCGTTCGGGCCGTAAACGAAGACGTACGGCTTGGAGAGATCAAACGTCTCCGCTTTCGAGAATCCTCGAAATGGTCCGATCTGAAGGGATCGCAGCTGCTTAACGGGAAAGACTGCGCCTTGTGTGGCGATCTCAGGAACGACCAGGGGTGACAACGGAGTTGCACGGTTCTCCTCGATCAACTCTCTGAGGCGAGTAGCCCTCCGCGCCCCAGCAGTTCCGAGCGGTGCGAGCACGGCGAAGTTCTTCAGGATGAGATCGAGAAGCCTCTGTTCGTGCTCAGTCAGCGTGTCGAGATCGAGCGAGCGGACCCAACCTCGGAACTCGACTTCCGCCCGAGACATGGCTGTCACAGCTAGACCCCCCTTTGCACCCAGCGACCACCATTTCCCAACAGTGAGCCGCTTGGTCGTGGGAGCGGTGAAGGTTGAGTTTAGTAGGATCTTTGGCCGCAGGAAAGCGGAATGGAAATGTGAGTGCACCTAACCGCCAAGCAGCGCTGCTAATCATGTCGGTCTCATCTGCTATCCTTCAACTTGTCATGCAGCCGACCAACGGCTGACCTGCCATGACGGCTGTGGGGACACACCCACGGCGCTGGCTCTGCGCCCCGGAGCGGTGACTGCCGGGAACAGGCGCAATCCAGAACACACGCCGGTCATCGAGACATGACCGAGGCGGCATCGGGCAGGCGCACATCAACCCTAATGGGCATGTGTGCCTTGGAGTGTCCGATGCCTCATAAGACTTCTACCTGCTCAACCACTAACCATGGACCGTTTGATTGCAGGCCGTTTCGCGACTTCCTGCAACGGCGATGGACTGACCCGAGCACCCGTGAGGCCACGGTGCACGCCATCGACGTTCTGGCCGGATTCTGGGGCACGGTTCATCTCCCTCCGGCAGAGCTGGAGGATGCGGCGCATCTTCTTGTGGAAGCCTATCGACAGGATGCCACAGGCGACGTTCGGGCATCGATCGTGTCCACGTGTGGAACGCTAGCGCCGACGGTCCCTGAAATTGTCGTTCCGGTTCTTCTGACTGCGCTTGGTCGCGACCCTAGCCCTCACGTTCGTGGCGCCGCAGCTGCCGCTCTTGGGTTCGCCAAGCCAACGAAGGCGGTCGTAGATGCACTCTGTTTGGCGATGCGATCAGAGGATAGCTATTTACGGCAACAGGCGTGCGACGGGATGGCGAATCTCGCAACCGGTGCAGAGATGCCTAGCTTCGTTGCTGAGGCAGCGAAGGCGGCACTGCTCGCAGCCGCTTCCAGCAACTCGGCGACATCGGCGCACGCGCTTCAAGCCCTCGCTGCTTTCGTGCCGACAGCGCCGGAGATCACGGAGGCGATCAAGGGATACCTGGCCCATCAGGATGAGCACATGCGGGAGGTGGCCCGATGCCTTCTCGAAAGCATCACTCCGAGCGTGCGCCGCACCCCGGATGCTCGACCTGCCGCCGCGCCGAGTGGCTCTGGCATCGGCAGCCCGTCCGCTGGAGCGAGGTGCGACAACTCCGTGCTCGCACTACTGCATCGTTTCTGGGAGCAGCCCGCGGTTCGCGGAGCTGTCATATCGGCAATAGGCCAAGTGGAGAACGGCGATCCGGTTCTTGACGAAGAGACGGGCGAGCCGATGCCGCTGACGTTCCCAGTCCTCACGCCAGTCGAGGCGGACGACGCCGTGGCCGTCCTGAAGGACGTGCTCGTATCCGATCCGAGTGATGAGGTTCGGGTAGAGGCGGCCGACACGCTTGGCCGTTTTGTGACCACCAGCTACGCGGCGGTTGAAGTGTTGAGCGAGGTACTGCGGGCCGACAAGTCAGCGAGAGTACGTTTGGCTGCCGCGACGGGCCTCACCGGGCTCGTCACCGACAGGGCTGTGCTCTTCGGTGTCAGTTGGATTCGCGACATCGACGATGCCTCGGCAGCAAAAGAGGCCCTCACGGAGTTTCGTAAGCTTGACCCTGACTCTCGTGAGCGTCGCATCGGCGAGTCGATGTTGGCTGGCGCCCGATTCGAGCCGTTTCGAGCGGCGATCATGGACAGCGACGCCGAGGTCCGCCTGGCCGCTGTGACCGAGCTGTGGAAGATGGATTGCGCTCCCGATCTTGCAGAGAAGCTAACCGATGCAGCTCACATCGACCCAAACGGCATGGTCCGCGCTGCGGCACTGCAAGCCTTGGGGGAGCTGCCGTTGACGGAAAGTTTCCTTGAGGCGGTGTTCGACGGAATCAAGGACAAGTCCGACGTCGTCCAAGCCGCTGCATGTACGTTGCTCGAAGAATCGGCAGAGGCCATCCAACGTCTTGGTGCAGGGATCGTTGCACGGGTCGTAGACGTCCTGGACAACGCCCTGGATTCCTCCCGTGGGACCTTGGTGGCCAAAGCGTGTCGCGCCCTCCGTGCCTACGGCAGCGCTGCCACACCCAGCGTTCCCAGACTCGTTACGCTCGCGAACACAGGGGAGCCGCTCGTTGCCGGTGCCGCGATCGAGACTCTCGTGGATCTCTCACCGGCCGAGATCGTTCCGCGCATCATCGAGAAGATCGAGGTGGCATCCAAGGACACAGTGAGCGACCACCGCTATCTCAAGATGATGTGGGCCATATGCGCCGCAAGACGACTCGGCGAACACGGACGAGTTGCACTTCCAGCCCTCGAACGCATCAAGCGGCGAGACGACACCGCGTTCATACAAGAGGAGATCGACGAGACGATCAAGGCGATCCTCGAACCTCAAGGATCCAGCCGATGACCACGAAACGTGATCACGCTTCGACCGATCTTGCGGTGGCCTGTGTTGTCGTGGACCAGTTCGGTGAGCGGGCAGTGCCTTGGATTCAGAAGGGCATCGTCGACGGTGACCCCGCACACTTCCGCATCGTCCACGCTTCAAACACCGCGCCGTCAGCTTTGCACCATGAGCGCTTCGCCGACATGTGCTTCGTTGTCGGGCACGGGTGTGATCCCAAGTCCGCTGACACCATGCTCAAGATGGCGGCGACGGCCACTTCTCAAGGAGCGCTGACGTTTCTCGTGTCACCGCCGGTTTGCTCATCCCTTTGGAGCGACATGGGCGCCTCTGGCGCATGTCTCATCGAGGTCGACAGTGCCACACAGGCGGGATTTGCCGTGCTCGGACCTACCAACAGCCTGTTGTTCCACGGGATCGTTGGAATCGACTTCGCGGACTTCATTGGCATGTTCAGTGGGCGATGTCGCGGCGCCTGTACTCACAGCTCGACGCCTGTCGGTAGCGGTACCTTCAGGATGGTTCGCCACCTGTTGCAGCGAGTCGGGCAGAAGGTCGACCTTCGCGGTCCCGCTGTCCGAATTGCTTACCTGCTAACCGGCGGCACGACGCTGACGCTGCGGGATGCAAACACCGTGGCCGCGGCCATCGACACCGAAGTACATCCCGAAGCGGACGTCATTTGGTCGATGGCCATCGACGACCGGGTCGACGGCCTAGGTGTTACCATGCTAGCTGCCACCGACTTTGTCAGGAGCACTGGCGATGGAGCCGATTCGCCAGGGGCGTCAGCGAGACGCTTTCCTGGCAGGTAAAACCTCCTCGACGCAGCCTGCGCCTTCACCATCGTGGAGCACGTGTCCAACGATACGGAGGCCATTGCCCCAGGGCGATTTCGTTGCCGGCGCACATCGACTCCGGTGTTGGTGCCCTGGATCGCGACGACCTTTGTGTGAGTCGCGCACCTCATGGGCAATCCGGTTTTTGGACGTTGGTTAGGCACTTGGCAACCGGTATTTCCACTGCGTAGCCACCATCCGTGGACTGCTCGTGAACGGTTTCGCAGATCTCCCTTGCCACTCTGACAAGGTCAGCTGCCGAAACCGTCTTCAGGAGTTTTGCCCTGGTTTGGCAAAAGAAGAACTTGGCCTGCTTGAGCTGTACCTGCCACTGATTGCGTTGGGATGCGTAAGTGGGCACGGACAGCGATGCGCGCAATTGCGCCATTGCTCGGACCAGCTGCTCGAACTCGGTGTCGCCCACCTCCGCATGCACTTGGTCCATGTGCTCCTTGTCTGCTTGCCACTTGGCGAGGTCGATGGTCTTGGCCACAGGGACCCAACGGAGCGCGCCGAGGTGTGCGAGCAGTTCCTTGAGGCTACCGTCAACGGGCTCGCCCGCGGGCCTCAATAGGTTGCAGTTGGCAACGCATCGGGCCCTCAGACTCACGTCGCCGTCCAGCGAGTCTTTCGTAGCGGGAAATAGTATCAGCGCATATCTGTCGGCATTGGCGATATGCGCGATGGGTGTACCGGGCTCGACAATCTCGGGATCTTCGTCTTGACGATGCTCGGCTGATACTCCGGGGCCCTCGAACAGCTCGGTCGGCTCGGTCACCGAAACCCAATGCGGTGGCGTCACGGGTTTGGCTTTCAACGCGCCGAGCACGTTCTTGAGTCCTTCCAGTGCCGACGTTTCGCAGTCAGTGCTCGGAGCTAGCGCAATCTGTCGGCCGAGTTCAGCCGCGTTTCGCGAGTCGACCGCAGTTGCGATCTTGCCCGGGCAGGCGTCGGCCATGGCTTTGCGTTCTGCCTCGGCCTTTTCGAGTTCAGCAATCCACCTCTCGGTCAGTGGATGGTTTGGAAACTTGTCGGCGACAGCCTTGCGGTCGTCGTCCGTTCCCTGGTCAGCCAAGTACCATGCGGCCTCGGGGCTAACGACAACGCGAAAAGGGGCGTAGCCGGTGAAGGCCACTTCGACTTTGCCATCCAGTGCGCGTCGCCAGAACTTCGCCCAGTGTCTGGCGTCGAGTTGCAGAGTGTCGTTTATCGGATCGTAGGATTGGCCGTCAGGCATTGTCGCCTGGAATGGCTCCCTGCTCAGCACCATGCGACTTGACCCGGCCGGGTACGACGGTCGCAGGATCAGCAGACTGCCTCCGCTGTACGTGAGTGACGCTTCGGGCGGCGCTGTCGGGTGGTCGGCTGGGGATGCCAGGCTCGCCTTTGCCAGAAGGCAGATAGCGATACACGCGGCGAGGCCTGGTTGAATACGTCGTTGCCTGCTAAACGCACCTCGACTGTGTTGAAGACGCTTCACGACACACCTCCATGTTGCCCTGGCTTCTGCGGCGCAGAGCGGTTGGAGGTGGTGGCTCATCGCGTTGCCGTTGCCGCCGCAGCGGTGGGCCCCGATCGCGGACCCGCATAACCCTCGTCAGGATTTCTTTCAGTATCCTGCAAGTGTCTGACGATCCGTGTTCCGGGTCGTCAGGCCACATCACCCCCGTCTTCGATCTCGAACACGCCGTAGAGGAGATAGTGGAAGTCTGTACGGGCTATCTCCGTCCCGTCGTCATAGGCGTGAAGAACACAGCATCCTGTCCAGGCCGACTTGAGGAGGGGGTGGTCGTACAGCGCCCGCCAGTGAGTCCCTTCCCGCAGGCATCGGCCATCCTTGGCCGCCCACCACTGGGCAATCTCTTCGTCCCAAGTCGTGCCAACGAGGACGCCGAAGTGGCGGGTTGAGCCCGCTTCCGCGTTGACTCTGAACGTTGGCATGCGGTCGAGATCCTCCTTCAACGCCGCGATCTCGTTCGCGTCGAACAACCGCTTGGCCTCGACTCGCACATCAATGCCTCGGGCCGGATCGATGGCCAGCAGGTCGAGTCGTTTCTTCTCCTCCTCAGAGTCCGGCCAGGGCACCTCGGTGTAGACCTGGAATCCGTTCTCGGAGAAGGCCCTGGCAACGTGCATGGAGATGTTGCGCTCTAGCATGTCGTGTTTCGGGCTAGCCGCTGGCCAGTAGTTGAACAGCGCCTCTCCTAGGTAGGTGGCACCCCGTCGGACGATCCGTTCGACAGCAGCCAGATGGGCTGAGGCATTGCCATCTCGGGCCATGCGTTGACGGTAGAGCGACCGTGGGTGGTAGTCAACGCGAAATATCGCAAGAGGATAGTCCGTGCCGTGGCCCGATCATTTCCGTAACCGTAGCCTGTAGTTCGGTACGGTCATGAAGACGAACAAGAAGCTGCAAGAGGCCATCGGAGAGAGGGTCAAACAACGGCGTCTCTCTCTTGGGTGGTCGCAAGAGACCTTGGCTCACAAGGCTGGTCTGCATACCAAGGGCTTGAGCCGCGTAGAAACAGGCAATGCGAATTCGAGTGTCGGCACGCTCGACAGCATCGCTCAGGCGTTGGGCGTCCAGGTTGGGGACTTGCTCGATCAGAGTCCGCACCGAGAAGGCCCCTTCAAAATGGAGTTGGACAGACT